>JBFHFG010000347.1:0-4297 GCA_041583815.1 Halovulum sp. | reverse complement strand
GGCATGAGCCTCCATCCGCTGCATCAGGTCGGGGCCTTGAACTTCGGTGTCTCCGGGCCAGTTCTCGACCTCGGTGGTGGTGGTCAGCTGGCCGCCGGGCTCGATCCCCTGGATCAGCAGCGGTTCCAGCATGGCGCGGGCGCCGTAGACGGCTGCAGTATAGCCGGCAGGGCCGGAGCCGATAATCAGCAGGCGGGTGTGGCGGGTCTCGGACATCTGGGGCTCCTCATCGGGACAGGGGTTCTATATAGGCGCGTCACCGGTCGGTCGCAATTCGCCAGCGGCGCAGGACAGCCATGCAGGACCGGCTTTCGCGAGGGCCCTCGTCGTCTTCACGGATATTGCGCCAACATGAAATATTCTTGCGCAAGCTCGTTACCTTGCGTAATAGAACGGAAAAATTGCCGGAGGAAATGCCGCGTGCCGAACTTCAAGCTGGACCCGATCGACCGCAAGATCCTGGCCGAACTGCAGGCCGACGGGCGGATGACCAATGTCGAGCTGTCGCGCCGCGTCGGCATTTCGGCCCCGCCGTGCCTGCGCCGGGTCCGCACACTCGAAGAGAACGGCTTCATCCGCGGCTACCATGCCGAGGTCAACGCCCGCGAACTGGGATTCGAGGTGCAGGTTTTCGCCATGGTCAGCCTGACCAGCCAGGCGGAGTCGGCGCTGTCCGCCTTCGAGGGCCGTGCCCGCGCCTGGCCACTGGTGCGCGAGTGCCACATGCTCAACGGCGAGATCGACTTCATCCTGAAATGCGTCGCCCCCGATCTCAGCACCTTCCAGAGTTTCCTGACCGAGGAACTGACCGCCGCAGACAACGTGGCCAGCGTCAAGACCTCGCTGGTGATCCGCAATGCCAAGGACGAACCCGGCGTGCCCTTCGAGGTGATCGAGGCGCGCGCGGCGATGGAAGACTAGGTGCCGGCCCGGACATGCAAGGGAATGAGTCGATGGAACTGGATGCGCTGAAGGCCGGAAACGTTGCGGTAATCACCGGCGGCGCCGCGGGAATCGGCCTTGCCGCCGCGCAGCGCTTCGCCGCCCGCGGCATGACGGTCGTGATCGCCGACCTGCGCGACCAGTTGTTTGCCGGGGCCGAGGCCGCGCTGCGGGCAGCAGGCGCGCCGGACACGCTGGCGCGGGCTGTCGACGTCGCGGACCGGGCCGCCGTCGAAGCCTTCCGGGACGAGGTTCTCGAACGGTTCGGCCATATCGACGTGCTGATGTGCAACGCGGGCATCCAGCCGGGCAGCGACATCTTCGACACGTCGAACACCTGGCAGCGCATCCTCGAGGTCAACCTGTGGGGCGTGGTGAACTGCTGCCAGGCGATCGTGCCCGGCATGATCGCGGCCGGCCGGCCCGGCATGGTGATCAACACCGGCTCCAAGCAGGGCATAACGACGCCGCCGGGCGATCCGGCCTACAACACCTCGAAAGCCGGCGTGAAGGTCTTCAGCGAGGCGCTGGCCCACCACCTGCGAGAGGTCGGCGCCGGCACCACAGCCCACCTGCTGATCCCCGGCTTCGTCTTCACCGACCTGACGCGCCGCGACCGGACCGAGAAACCCGCAGGCGCCTGGACCCCGGACCAGACCGCCGATTTCATGATGCAGCGCCTGGCCAAGGGCGATTTCTATATCCTGTGCCCGGACAACGACGTGTCCCGCGCCACCGACGAGAAACGCATGGCCTGGGCGATGGGCGACATCATCGAGAACCGCCCGCCCCTGTCCCGCTGGCATGACGCGTGGAGCACCGCGTTCGACGAGTTCCTGAAACGGGACTGACCCAGGCGCCACGCGACTTGGCCCCGCTCAACCCAACCCCGGCCTACCCGACCCCGCGCACCCCGACCCCGCGCCCCCGGCATGAAAAAGGGGCGCGCCCGCACCTTCCACTTTCTTCAAATATCCCCGCCGGAGGCATCCGACGCCGGCCTCACGTGCGGCGCCGAAATCCCTGGCGCGTCAGTCCAGTTCGGTCGCCGAGGTGATGACCTTCGACAGGATACCGTACTTGATCGCCTCGTCGGTGTTCATCCACTTGTCGCGCTCGATGTCCTTGCGGACCTGCTCGATGTCGGTGCCCGTGGTGGCCGAGATGATCTTGGCCAGGCGTTCGCGCATCTGCTCGATCTGCTCGGCCTGGATCTCGATGTCCGAGGCGGTGCCGCCGACCCCGCCCGAGGGCTGGTGGATCAGGAAACGGGTGTTGGGCAGGCAGAAGCGGTTTTCCTTCTTCGCCGCCAGGAAGATGTGCGTCCCCGCCGAGGCCACCCAGCCGGTGCCGACCATGCGCACGGTCGGCTTGATGAACTGGATGATGTCGTGGATCGTGTCGCCCGCCTCGACATGCCCGCCCTGGCTGTTGATGAACATGGTGATCGGCTTGTCCGAGTCACCTGCCAACGCCAGCAGCTGCGCGGTGACGCGCTTTGCCATCTTCTGGTCGATGCCTTCGCAGATGATGACCTGGCGCGATTCAAGCAGCAGGTTGGTGATCGGGTCCGGGCGGTTGTGGTCGTCCTGTTTCGTCTCTTCGCTCATCGCTCGGTCATCCTTTGCGGAAAATGTCCCAACCGAGGTAAGCCGGTTGGAAGGGAAGAACAAGGGTGGGGAAGAACAAGGCGAGGCAGGCTTGCACAGCCGCAGCGAACCGGCGAGGGTCGCGCCGATTGCACCTGACCCGTTGGACGCCCCATGACCCTGACCGCCCGCGCCGCCCATTTCCTGCACAACCGCCGCTTCGAGATCGCGAGCCGTGATATTCCCGCGCCCGGTCATGGCGAAGTTGCGCTGCGTGTCGCCTATTGCGGCATCTGTGGCACCGACCTGCACATCTATCACGGCGCGATGGCTGACAGGCTGGGCGACCGGCGCGTGCTGGGCCACGAAGTGTCGGGCCGGATCGAGGCGGTGGGCCCAGGCGTGACCGGGCTTGCTCCCGGACAGAAGGCCGTGGTGCGCCCGCTGGCCCCCTGCGGCGATTGTCCGGCCTGCGCGGCGGGACACGACCACGTCTGCCACCGCCTGAAGTTCCTCGGGATCGACACCGACGGCGGCTTCTCTGACATCTGGACGGTACCGGCCCACGCGATTCACATTCTGCCCGAAGACGTGCCGCTGAAGACCGCCGCGCTGGTCGAGCCACTGGCGGTCGCCTGCCATGCCGTCGCGCGGGGCCGGATCGCGGCGGGCGAGGATGTCCTGGTCGTCGGCGGCGGCCCGATCGGGATGCTGGTCGCGCTGGCGGCGCGGGACAGCGGCGCGCGGGTGATCATGTCCGAGGTCAACCCGGCGCGGCTGGCGCTGGCCGCGCGCATGGGTTTCGACACCGTGAACCCCGCCGAGGAGGATCTGCCCGCCCGCATCATTGCCGCCACCGGGGGCAAGGGCGCGGATGCCGTGTTCGAGGTTTCGGGCGCGCAGCGCGGGCTGGAGGCGACCACGCAGGCAGCCGCCGTGCGCGGGCGCATCGTCATGGTCGCGATCTATCCCGAACAGCCGAAGATCGACATGTTCCGCTATTTCTGGCGCGAGCTGGAGCTGATCGGCGCGCGGGTCTACGAGCCGCAGGACTATGACCGCGCCATAGCAATGATAGGCGCGGGGGCGGTGGATGCCGCCGCGCTGATCACCGACGTGGTGCCGCTGGAGCAGATCCAGCCGGCGTTCGAGACGCTCTCGGACGCGCCCAGCGCCATGAAGACGCTGGTGGAAATCACGGGCGGCTAACCGCCCGCGCGCTCAAGCCATCCGGTAGCCCGGAGTCGACTCGGAGATTTTGCGCTCGTCGTCGTCCATGTCCTCGGGGATGTTCTCGAACAGTGGGGTGGACAGGTAGCGCTCGCCGGTGTCGGGCAGCATGCACAGGATCACCGAGCCGGGTTCGGCCGACTGCGCGATTTGCATCGCGATGGCGAAGGTTGAACCGCCCGAAACGCCGGTGAAGATCCCCTCCTGCTGCGCCAGCTTGCGCGCCCAGGCCATGCCGTCGGGACCGGTGACGGGAATCAGGTCGTCGTATAGCCCGTCGTCGATGGCCTCCTGCAGGACCAGCGGGATGAAATCCGGGGTCCAGCCCTGGATCGGGTGCGGCTCGAACGCCGGGTGGCTTTCGGCGGGCGCGCCGTCCGAGCCGCGGGCCTGCTTGTGGCCCGAACTTACGATAGCCGCATTCGCCGGTTCGCTGAGGATGATCTTCGTCTCGGGACGCTCACGTCGCAGCACCCGGCCTACGCCGGTCACCGTGCCGCCGGTGCCGTAGCCGGTGACGAAGTAATCCAGCCGCT
>JBFHFG010000346.1:0-4308 GCA_041583815.1 Halovulum sp. | reverse complement strand
TCAGGCGTCTGCGGACAGACATGGCCCTGCGTCGTGCAGCCCGAGCGGATGAACTCCTCGTTGCGGCGAAGAAACACCTCCCTCAGACCCGTGGTGCCCGACATGGTCAGGGCATCGGCAAAGGCCGACTGGTAGAGCGTGCATTTCTGCTCTGTCCAGCTGTCCGCAAAAGCCGGCGAAGCGACCAGCGACAGGGCGATGGCGGCGGCGGGAAAAGCCCGTTCTGGACTGCGGTCGAACATGCGGTTTCGGGCCGTTCACGAAGTTTTAAGAAACGATATGATTTTCGTATCAATGACTTAAGGGGGTTTTCACTGTGAAAACCCGCGATTTCACGGTGCGCGGCCGCCGTTTCAATCCTCGGTCAGCACCGCCAGGAAGGCCGGTCCGAACCGGGCAGCTTTCTTGTCGGTCATGCCGGGCACGGCGGCCAGCGCGGCCTCGTCCCGCGGGCGGGCGGCGGCGATCCTTGCCAGCGTGCCGTTGCTGCATTCGAGGAAGGTCTCCAGCCCCGACTCGCCGCGGACCAGCCCGGCCTGCGCTTCCTCCAGCCGGTCGAACACGGCCCCCGCCGCCGCGCCGTTCATCTTGCGCCGCACCGGGTGCTGCGGGTCCGGGGCCTCGCCGGTGATGACCTCCAGGAAGATCGCGCCGAAGCGCTCCAGCTTCTTCTCGCCCACGCCCGGCACGCCCCGCATTTCATCGAGCGAGGTCGGCCGTCGGGTCGCCATCTCGACCAGCGTGCGGTCGGGGAAGATGACATAGGCGGGGACCTTCGCCTCCTCGGCCAGTTCGCGGCGCTTGGCCTTCAGGGCGGCAAACAGCGGTGCATCCTCTTCGTCCACCATCGCCTTGGCCTGCGGCCGCGACGGCCCGGCGGCGCGCAGCATCGCATCCTTGCGCAGCATCAGCTTGGTTTCACCACGCAACAGCGGCCGGGCTTTCTCGGTCAGCCGCAGCGCGCCATGACGCGCCGCATCGGGCCGCAGGTGGTCCAGTCCCATCAATTGGCGGAAGATCACCTGCCATTCGCCCTTGGAGAACTCCTGCCCGACGCCGAAAGTCGGCAGCCGGTCGTGCCCCCGGTCCCTGACCTTCTGGGTCATGGTGCCGCGCAGAATGTCGATCAGATGCCCCGCGCCGAAGCTTTCCCCGGTCCGCAGCACCGCCGAGAACGCTTTTTGCGCGGCGACAGACGCATCATGCGTTTCCGGCTTCTCGTCGCAGATATCGCAGGCCCCGCAGTCTTCTTCGGGGTTCTCGCCGAAATAGGACAGCAGCGCCTTGCGGCGGCAGAACGGCGTTTCCGCGAGGCCAAGCAGGGCGTTCAGGCGGCCATGGTCCGCCTCTTTCCGCTCGGGCGGGGCCAGCCCCTCGTCGACCTGGGTGCGGCGCAGGCGGATGTCGTCGGGACCATACAGGGTCAGGGTTTCGGCAGGGTCGCCGTCGCGACCCGCGCGGCCGATTTCCTGGTAATAGGCCTCGATCGATTTGGGCAGGTCGGCATGCACGACGTAGCGGATATCCGGCTTGTCGACGCCCATCCCGAAGGCCACCGTGGCACAGACGATCAGCCCGTCCTCACGCTGAAACCGGGTTTCGGCCAGACGGCGGGCCTCCGGGTCCATCCCGGCGTGATAGGCCAGCGCCGTATGCCCCGCCTTGTTCAGCGCGTCGGCCAGCGTTTCGGTCCGCGCGCGGGAGGCGCAATAGATGATCCCCGATTGCCCCTTGCGGGCATCGACGAAGCGCAGCACCTGCTCGCGCGGCTTGTCCTTGGGCCGGAAGGCGAGGTGCAGGTTCGGGCGGTCGAACCCACGCAGGAACACCTGCGGAGGCGTGCCGAACAGGCGCTTGCAGATCTCGTCTCGGGTTTCCTCGTCGGCGGTCGCGGTGAACGCGGTGACCTGGACGCCCAGCCGTTCGCGCAGCTTGCCGATTTCAAGATAATCGGGCCGGAAGTCATGGCCCCACTGACTGACGCAATGGGCCTCGTCCACGGCGATCATCGTGGGCTTCACCCGGTCCAGCAGCCGGGCGGTTCCGGCGCGGGTCAGCCGCTCGGGCGCCATGTAGAGCAGTTTCAGCCTGCCATCGTCGAGCGCCTGGAAGATCTCCTCGGTTTCCTCGGCATCCGAGGCCGAAGTCAGCGCCCCCGCCGCCACCCCGGCCTCGCGCAGGGCACGGACCTGGTCGCGCATCAGCGCGATCAGCGGGCTGACGACCAGGGTGACACCGTCACGCGCCAGCGCAGGCAATTGATAACAAATGCTTTTTCCGCCGCCCGTGGGCATGATCGCGAGCACGTCGCGGCCTTCGCAGACCGCGCTGACGATCTCCTCCTGGCCGGGGCGGAAGCTGTCGTAACCAAAGACGGAGGAGAGTAGCGCGGCGGGATCCTGCATGCCCGTCTGTTAACGCAACCGTACTCGGTGCGCCAGCGCCCGCGGGGCCGCAATGCCGGGGAAAATCCCATCAGGTGCGCGGGCCGGTCCCGACCTATCCGGCGCGGCGGTCATGGTCCTGTCAGGAAGCCTGATCGGTGGCGCCATCCGCCACCAGCAGCCGGATCGTCGTGTCGCCGTAGGGGCGTTCGTCCTGCAGGGTCAGCCAGTCAGGGGGAGTGACCGCGCCGCCTTCTTCCCACACGATCAGGGCGCCGGGGGCGATCCAGTTGCCTGCGCGGGCAGAGACCAGTGCCTTTTCGCCAAGGCTTTTGCCGTAGGGCGGGTCAAGGAAGACCAGGTTGTAGGGCGTTCCGTGGTTCTCGCCCAGGCGGGTGGCGTCGCGGCGGTAGAGCTTGGTCTGGCCGATGACGCGCAGGCGGTCGATGTTCTCGCGGATCAGGGCGCGGGCCTTGGCGCCCTCGTCGACGAACAGAACGCGCTCCGCCCCGCGAGACAGCGCCTCGAAGCCCAGCGCGCCGGTGCCCGCGAACAGATCGAGCACGCGGGCGCCCTCGATATCCGGGTAGTCGCCGTGGGCGAGCAGGTTGAACAGGCTTTCGCGCACCCGGTCGGTCGTGGGACGCAGATGGGCCGAGGGGTCGCCCTTGCCGACACTGGCCAGCGCGGTGCCGCGGAACTTGCCGCCGATGATGCGCATCAGGCCGTCGCCATTTGTTTGAGGTCCGACGCGGGGTCGGCGATGGCGTCCGGCGCGGGCGAGACGCCGCCCTCGATCCAGCGTTTGCCCAGCATGTAGGCGCGCGGTTCGTTCATCGCGTCCACGGCCAGCAGGCGGTCGCCCTTGAAGTACCAGACCGATTGCGCGCCGGGGCGGGTTCCGGGGCGGACCACCGTCCGGTCATAGCCCGTGTTCAGGCCCGCGATTTGCAGTTTTATGTCGTACTGGTCCGACCAGAACCACGGTTTCGCGGTGTAGCCGGACGGTTTGCCCAGCATGGCCTGCGCCACCACCTCGGCCTGGTCGATGGCGTTGGGCACGGATTCGAGGCGGATCCGCGTGTCGCGATAGGGGAAGCTGGTGCAATCCCCTGCGGCATAGATCGCCGGGTCCGAGGTCTGGCCGTGGGCGTCCACCGCGATGCCATTGCCGATGGTCAGGCCCGCAGCCTCGGCCAACCAGGTTTCGGGCTCGATGCCGATACCGGCGATGACGAAGTCCACGTCGAGCGTCGTGCCGTCGGTCAACTGGGCCTGCGCGACGCTGCCTTCGCCGGTCAGGCGCTCAAGGCCGATGCCCTCGCGGATATCGACGCCGTGGCTCGCGTGAAGGTCCCGGAAGAAGTCGGCGGTTTCGGGGGCCGCGACACGGGCGAGGATGCGGTCGGCCATCTCGATCAGCGTGACCTTCAGGCCCTTGGCGGCGGCGACGGCGGCGGCCTCCAGCCCGATATAGCCGCCGCCGACGATCAGCACGCGGGCGCCGGTCGTGAACTCGGGGGACATGCGGTCGATGTCGGCAAGGTCGCGCACGGTGTAGACGCCATCAAGGTCGCCACCGATGGCGGCGGGCAGACGGCGCGGACGCGAGCCGAGGGTCAGTGCCAGCTTGTCATAGGGCAGGGTGCTGCCGTCGGAGAGGTGAAGCTGCCTTGCGTCGCGGTCGATACCCTCGACGCGGGTGTTCAGACGCAGGGTGATGTCCTGATCCTCGTAGAAGGACGCCGGGCGCAGGAACAGGCGTTCCAGCGCCATCTCGCCCAGCAGGTATTTCTTGGACAGCGGCGGGCGTTGATAAGGCGGGTGCGGTTCGGCCCCGACAAGGGTCAGGGGACCGGTGTATCCGCCCTTGCGCAGGTGTTCGACCAGGGTGGCGCCGGCCTGGCCTGCGCCCACGACTACG
>JBFHFG010000345.1:0-4313 GCA_041583815.1 Halovulum sp. | reverse complement strand
TTGATCACCTCGGGGTGGTCGGTGAAATCGGGCGCGGCGTTGACGAAGCCGGTCAGCTTGACCACCTGCGCGACCCGGTCCAGATCGCCCCCGGCGGCGTTCTTCAGTTGCGCCAGTAGCGCCAGCGCGCAGCAGCGGGCGCTTTCCTGCGCCTGTTCGACAGAAACGCCATCGCCGACCTTGCCGGTGCGCAGCCCGTCCGCGTCCATCGAGATCTGGCCCGAGACGAACACCAGGTCGCCGCTGACGATGTAGGGAACATAGGCGGCGGCGGGGGCAGGGGCCTGGGGCAGGGTGATGCCCAGCTCGGCCAGGCGGGCGTCGATCTTGCCGGTCATGGAGTCCTCCGATCCGTGAATTCGCGCCGACCATAGACCAAGCCCGGAGGCGTTCAAGCCCAAGCCGGAGGCGGTTCACGGGCGGCGTCCGCTTGCATTGCAGGAATGGCGGCTGTATCCCCGCGATGGACCCGTCCGAGGGAGGTTTTTCTCATGCCCGACCGCGACCCGCAGCTTCTGGTCTCGACCGACTGGCTGGAGCGTCATTTGGGGGCGCCGGACGTGCGCATTCTGGACGCAAGCTGGTACTTGCCCGCCGAGGGCCGCAATGGCCGGGCGGAGTACGACAAGCAGCACATTCCCGGCGCGCGCTATTTCGATATCGACGAGATTTCCGACGCCAAGTCGGCGCTGCCGCACATGGCGCCGCCGGTCGAGAAGTTCATCAGCCGGATGCGGGCGATGGGCATCGGTGACGGGCACAAGGTCGTGGTCTACGACGGTGCCGGCCTGTTCAGCGCGGCGCGGGTCTGGTGGCTGTTCCGCCTGTTCGGCAAGTCAGACGTGGCGGTGCTGGACGGCGGCCTGCCGAAATGGCTGGCCGAAGGCCGCAAGGTCGAAAGCGAGGCCCCGGTCGTGCGGGATCGCCATTTCACGGCGCGCCGGGATGCGGGTTTGGTCAAGGACGTGACCCAGGTCGCGGCGGCGGCGAAGCTGGGCGATTGGCAGATCGTCGATGCGCGGTCCCCCGCCCGGTTCCGCGGTGACGAGAAAGAGGTACGTCCGGGCCTGCGCTCTGGCCACATTCCGGGGTCGAAGAACGTATATTACAAGGACCTGCTGAACAGCGACGGCACCATGAAAGAGCCGGGCGCGCTGCGCGGCATCTTCGAGGCGGCGGGCGTGGACCTGTCGCAGCCAGTCATCACAAGCTGCGGCTCGGGCGTGACGGCGGCGATCCTGAGCCTGGCGCTGGAACTCATAGGCCACAAGCAGAATGCGCTTTACGACGGGTCGTGGTCGGAATGGGGCCTGTACAACGACCTGAAGGTAGAAACCGGATGAGCGCCGCGCCGGTCCGTGATGTCGAGGTCACGATCACCTATCTGGAGATGGGCGAGCGGCCGTCCTATGACCGGCCCAGCCTGCCGCTGGGACCGCCCTCGGCGCTGATCGCGGCCGAGAAGCCGCCGGTCTGGTATTTCCTGTCGCTCTATGACGCCGTCGGGCGCGACTATCACTGGACCGACCGCCTGGAGCAGGACCGCAACGAGGTGCGCGCCTGGATCCAGGACCCCGCTGTGACGCTGTACACGCTGATGCGCGACGGCTGGCCCGCCGGGTTCTTCGTGCTGGACGGCACCCGGCCCGCCGAGTGCGAGATCGCCTATTTCGGGCTTGTCCCCGAGGCCGTGGGCACCGGCATGGGCAAGTACCTTCTGAAAACCGCGATCCACCTGGGCTGGGACCGGCCCGGTATCGAGAAACTGACGGTCGAGACCTGCACCCTCGACCACCCCCGTGCGCTGGGCTTGTACCAGACCTGCGGGTTCACCCCCGTGGCGCAGGCGGTCAAGACCCGCGCCATAGCCGAACAGGACATGTGATGCTGAAAGACCTGACTCCGCAGCCCGCTGACAAGATCATGGAGCTGATGGCGCTCTACAAGGCCGACCCCCGCGAGGACAAGGTCGACCTGGGCGTCGGCGTCTACAAGGACACGACCGGCGGCACCCCGGTGATGCGCGCCGTCAAGGCCGCCGAGAAGCGCCTGGTCGAGACGCAGGCGACCAAGTCGTACCAGGGTCTGCTGGGCGACCTGAGCTTCGTGGACGCGATGCGGGAGCTGGTACTGGGCGACGCGGTTCCGGCTGAACGGACCGTCGGCGCGCAGTGCCCCGGCGGCACCGGCGCGATCCGTCAGCTGCTGGAACTGGTCAAGATGGCCCGGCCCGGCGCGACCGTCTGGTATTCCGACCCGACCTGGCCGAACCACCCGGCGATGGTCAAGCATCTGGGCCTGAAGGCCGCCACCTACCGCTATTTCGACGAGGCCACCGGCGGCGTCGATTTCGATGGCATGATGGACGATCTGAAGGGCATCGGCCCGGATGACGTGGTGATCATCCACGGCTGCTGCCACAACCCGACCGGCGCCAACCTCGACGCCGCCCAGTGGGAGGCCGTGACCGACCTGTTCGTCGCCTCGGGCGCGGTTCCGTTCATCGACTTCGCCTACCAGGGTTTCGGCGACGGTCTGGATGCGGATGCCGCCGGGGTGCGCGGTCTGGCTTCCAAGGTGCCGCAGATGCTGATGGCGGCAAGCTGCTCGAAGAACTTCGGGCTGTACCGCGACCGTGTCGGCCTTGCGCTGGTGCTGGCCGAGGATGCGGCGACCGCCAACCTGACCAAGGGCGCGATTTCCAAGCTGAACCGGGTGAACTTCTCGTTCCCGCCGGATCACGGGGCGAAGGTGGTCGAGATCATCCTGAACGACCCCGAGCTGCGGGCCGACTGGCAGGCAGAGCTCGAGGAAATGCGCCTGCGGATGCTGGACCTGCGCAAGTCGCTGGCCGAGGCGCTGCGCAAGGCGACAAACTCGGACACGTTCGACTTCGTGGCCGAGCATCGGGGCATGTTCAGCCGTCTGGGCCTGCCACCCGAGCAGGTGAAGAAGCTGCGCGAGGAAACCGGCATCTACCTGGTGGGCGACAGCCGGTTCAACGTCGCGGGCCTGCCCGCCGACCGGCTGGACGAACTGGCGGCCGCCATCGCCAAGGGCTGAGCCTTGCGCGTCGTCACCGCAGAGGATGCCGAGGGCCGGCTGGATTGGCTGGCCCTTTCGGACGCGCTGGCCGACGGGCATCGCGGTGCGAAAGCGGAACTGGGCGACCAGTTCCTGACGCGGGGCGGTGACACGCTGCTGTCCCGTGCCGCATGGATCGACGGGCAGGGCGTGGCGGTGAAATCCGTCACCGTGCTGCCCGGCAACCCGGCGCAGGGCCTGCCCAGCGTCAACGGCGCGATGCTGGTGTTCGAGGATCGGACCGGCCAGCTTGAGGCCGTCATCGACAGCGCGCTTGTGACAAAGTGGAAAACCGCGGGCGACAGCCTGCTGGGCGCGAGGCTGCTGGCCCCCACGGATGCCAACCGCCTGCTGATCGTCGGCGCGGGGGCAGTCGCACGCTCGCTGGTCGAGGCGTATCGCGCGGGGTTTCCGGGAATCGCCATCGCGATCTGGAACCGTTCGGCCGACAAGGCGCGGGCGCTGGCGGACGAACTGGGGCTGGAGGTGGCGGAAGACCTGGCAACCGCCGTGCCACAAGCTGACATCGTCGCGTGCTGCACGATGGCGAAATCACCGGTGCTGAAGGGCGAATGGCTGCGGCCCGGCCAACACGTCGACCTGATCGGCGCCTTCACCGAGGACATGCGCGAGGCCGATAACGAGGCCCTGCGCCGCGCGCGGATTTTCGTCGACAGCCGTGAGACCACGCTGGACCATATCGGCGAGCTGAAAATCCCGCTGACCGAGGGCACCATCACCCGCGACGACGTGCTGGGCGATCTTTACCAGCTGGTCGCGGGCAGTGTGGGGCGCGAAAACGATGCCGACATCACGCTGTTCAAGAACGGTGGCGGCGCGCACCTGGACCTGATGACAGGGCGGTACATCCTGGCGGCGCTGGGCTAAGGCGCTATTCGGCGGCGCGTTCGACCGTGCCGCTGTCGGGCCGCAGCAGCGACAGCCGGAACCGTGCACCCCGGTCGCTGGACATGATGACCAGATCGCCGCCCAGATTGCGCATGATCTCGCGGCTGATCGGCAGACCCAGGCCCGCGCTGCCGGCCAGGGTCATATCCTCGAGGCGCGAGAACTTCTCGAACACCCGGCTCCAGTCGGCGTTGTCGATGCCGGGGCCGTTGTCGATCACGTCGACATGGACCTGACGGTCGTCGACCACGGCGCGGATGGTGATGTGCGGGTCGGCGCCGCGCCCGTATTTCACCGCGTTCGAGATCAGGTTGATCAGC
>JBFHFG010000344.1:0-4314 GCA_041583815.1 Halovulum sp. | reverse complement strand
GGCATAGGGGAAGAACGACATCTCCACCAGCCGCGACTGGTTGAACAGGATCGCCAGCCCCACGCCCACGGTCACTGCCAGGAACAGCGCCATGAACGTCACCTGAATCGTGATCCACCAGCTGCCCGCCAATGTCGCGAAATCCTCGACCAGGGTCTGCGCGACCAGTATCGGGCCGGGCAGGACGTAATGCGGGATTTCGTTCACGGTGACGACCCAGTGCCACCAGAACAGGGTCAGAGCCAGCAGGCCGATGGGCAGCACCCAACGGGCAATCTTGGTAATCCGGCGGCCCCGTGCCCGGCGCAGTTCCTCGTCGTCGCGCAGGTCGGCGGCGTTCACGGCAGGATCGGTCATCGTGCTCATGCGGCGTCTCCCATCGCTTCGTGCAAAGCGTCGGATGCCGCGCGGCAATGCGCGGCGTAATCGGCCGAGGTGCGGAACTCCTCGGTGCGCGGATAGGGCGCGTCGACCTGCAGTTCGCGGATCACGCGGCCCGGACGCGCTGCCATGATGACGATGCGGTCCGACAGGAAGACGCTTTCAAAGACTGAGTGCGTCACGAAGATGACAGTGCAGCCGATGGCCTGCCGCATCGCCAGAAGGTCGTTGTTCAGCTTGAAGCGGGTGATCTCGTCCAGCGCGGCGAAGGGTTCGTCCATCAGGATCAGCCGGGGCCGCGTGACCATCGCACGCGCGATCGAGACGCGCATCTTCATGCCGCCCGACAGCTCGCGCGGATAGGATTTGGCGAACCCGCCAAGGCCCACCAGCTCCAGCGCCTCGTCGATAGCAGCCTGCACCTCGGCCTTGCGTTTGCCCTTCAGGCGCATCGGCAGGTAGACATTGTCCTCGACCGTGGCCCAGGGCATCAGCGTCGGCTCCTGGAAGACGACTCCCAGGTCGTCCGCGCCATGTGCGCCGGTCCAGTTGATCCGCCCCGCTGTCGGGTGCATCAGCCCCGAGATCAGCCGCAGCGCCGTCGACTTGCCACAGCCCGAGGGACCCAGCAGGCTGATGAAATCGCCAAGGCGCACGTCAAGGTCCATGCCGCGCAGGGCGACCACGTCCTTGCCAAAGACCTTGGTCACGCCCTGCATCTGCAGAAGCGAAGGCCGGGAACCGGCCTCCGCGATGGGTGTTGCGGTCAAGCTCACTCTCCGACCAGTTCTTTCTTCACGTCGAGCGCGGCGCCCGAGTTGGCGAATTCCAGCGTGTAGGCCTTTTCGATGTCGATGCCTTCTTCGACGACGCCGGCGGCAACCATCTTGTCGTAGAAGTCCTTGAAGGTTGCGTCGGTCATCGCACCGATGCCCAGCTCCAGCGCATCGCCCGAGTCGACGATGCCATGCTCTTTCAGCGCCTCGACCGAGAACGCCAACTGCTCGTCCGTCATTTCGGCGTTGTCCGCCTTGATCGCCTCAAGCGCCGCGCTGTTGTCGCCGTATAGGAAGTTCGCCCAGCCGATGGACGAACCCTCGACGAAGCATTTCACCACCTCGGGGCTGTCGTCGATCGTGGCCTGCATCGTCTCAACCGTGGTGGCATAGGTCGTAAACCCATGGTCCGCCATAAGGTAGACGTCGGGCTTGAACCCGGCCTCACGCTCGACCGCGTAAGGCTCCGAGGTGACATAGCCCTGCTGGCCCGACCGCTCGTTTGCGATGAAGGGCGCGGGGTTGAACGTGTAGGGGCGGCGGATTTCGGCGGGGAAGTCATAGGCCGACATCATCCACTGGTAGAAGCTCTGGAAACCATTGTCGCCGATAAACAGCGTGTCCAGCGTTGCCAGTTCCTCCCAACTGCTTACAGCGCCGGGATGGGTCAGGATGACCTGCGGTTCCTTCTGGAAATGCGCGGCGACGACCTTCAGCGGAATGCCTTCCTTCACGGCGGCAAAGGCCTGCAGCAGGTTGCCGCCCATGTGGAAGTCGATCTTCCCGGCCAGCATCAGCGCGCGGTTGTTCACCTGCGGTCCGCCCGGAACAATGGTCACGTCCAGCCCGCAAGCCTCGAAGGTGCCATCGACGACGGCCTGATAGTACCCGCCATGCTCGGCCTGGGCGATCCAGTTGGTGCCGAAGCTGACTTCGGTCAGGTCCTGGGCACTGACGGGCATGGCGACGGGCAGAACAGCGCTCAGGGCCAGCCCTGCAGCAAGACGACGTTTCATGAGGTTACCTCCGTGATGAACCGGTGCGGACAGGCGCGTGCGAACCGTTCCCAAATTGGACCGCGAACACAAGCGTTTCGCAGATCGACGGCCAACGAAAGTCCGGATGCACAGATTTTGACCTCTCGATCAAGATCCCTGCTCCGAATTGGGGCATTTCGCCGCCCGATGCTTGAGCCGCCGCCGTGATCGGGGCACATCTGGCACAGGTTGCAGCCAGAAAGGACCCCCCGTGAAAGCGCATACACCCGCAGGCATCCGCCCGCCCTTCGCCCGCTATTCCCATGCCGTCGAGGTGCCTCCGGGCCACAGCCTGCTGGTGCTTTCGGGCCAGCTTGGCATCGCACCGGACGAAAGCATCCCCGCCGACGCCGAGGCCCAGGCGGACCAGTGCTTCGCCAATATCGAGGCAATCCTGGCAGAGGCCGGTTGCACCCGCGGGGCGATCGTGCGGCTGAACGCCTACGTGACCGGGCGCGAGCATCTTGCCGCCTACATGGTGGCCCGCGACCGCTACCTGGCGCAGGTCACGCCCCCGCCCGCATCCACGCTGATGATCGTTTCGGGCTTCGCGCGCCCCGAGTTCCTGGTCGAGGTCGAAGCGCTCGCCGCCGTCCCGACCTGACCGGGAACCCGGCGCCCAACTTCCACTTTCCGGCAAATATACCAGCCGGAGGCCCCCGCCTGCCCCGCGCACCGCGTCGGCAGGAAAGGCGCGCGGTTAGCCGTCAGCCAACAACGCCGCAACCCGTTCGATGCCGAACAGGTAGCCTTGCGTCCCCGCGCCCGCGATGACCGCATCGGCGCGGGACGATACGAAGGAATGATGCCGGAACGCCTCGCGCTTGTGGATGTTCGAGATATGCACCTCGATCACAGGCCCGTCGAACATGTTGAGTGCATCCAGAATCGCGACCGAGGTGTGGCTGTAGGCCGCCGGGTTGATCACGATCCCCGCCGCCGACTGCCGCGCCTCCTGGATCCATGTGACCAGCTCGCCCTCGTGATTCGACTGGCGCACGTCGGCGGTCAGCCCCAGCCGCTGCGCGGCCTCGGTGCAGCGCGCGGCGACATCGGCCAAAGTCTCGGCGCCATAGATCTCGGGCTGGCGGGTGCCCAGCAGGTTCAGGTTGGGACCGTTCAGGACCATGACGGTAGGCATCGGCGTCTCCTTGCGCGCTACAGGCAGGCCGGCAGCCTAGCCGCTGATCCGCCGGACGCAAGCGCCACCCCGGCAAGGGTCACCCTGACACCGGCCTCACGCACATGGTCATCGCCGCGGGCGGACCCTGAGATCTCTGATGGGGTAACTGGCGGAGAGACAGGGATTCGAACCCTGGATACGGTCTCCCGTATACACACTTTCCAGGCGTGCGCCTTCGACCACTCGGCCACCTCTCCGCTGGGGTCAGGTGATAGCCAAAAGCGGCAGGCAGATTCAAGGGGCGATTGACTGTTGCGCACGCGTCCGTGTTGGCCCATCACCGGGGGCGATCCAGGACAGGAGGCGCGCGTGAGCCAGCCCATTCCCGTTTACGTCATCAACCTCGACCGCAGGCCGGACAGGCTGGCCTACATGGCCGGGCAACTCGACGGGTTGGGGCTGGCGTGGCGACAGGTCCCGGCGGTGGACGCCAAGACCGTCCCGGACGCGGAACTTGCGCCCGAGGTGGCCCTGTCCGGTCATCGTGTGCGCATGGGGCGCGGCAGCCAGTGCTGCGCGGTTACCAACTTCCGGATCTTCCGCAAGCTGGCCGAGGGCGACGCCCCCGCCGCGCTGATCCTGCAGGACGATGTGCAGCTTTCCCCCGAGGTGGTGCCGTTCCTGCGCGACGCCAGTTGGCTGCCGGACGGGATCGGCCTGATCCAGCTGGAAAAATACGGGCGCAGATCCTCGACCCGGCTGGCTGGTCCTGCCCTGGGCACCAGCCCGGTGCCCGGGCGGCAGGTTCGTCGCCTGTTCAGCCGCACCGGCGGCGCGGGCGCGTTCATCGTCACGAAACTGGCGGCGCGCACGATCCTTGCCCGCAAGGGCGTACTGGACGTGCCAATCGACCACTTCCTGTTCAGTCCGAATGCCAGCTGGGTGTTTGACGCCGTCGGCGTGGCCATCGTCACCCCCGCACTTGCCGTGCAGCGGC
>JBFHFG010000343.1:0-4318 GCA_041583815.1 Halovulum sp. | reverse complement strand
GGGCGTTGGCAGTCTGTTCGTCGCGGACGGCCGCCGCATATGGGATGAAAATTGCCGGGCGGCCGATGGCGGCAATATCGGCTACCGACGAGGCCCCCGAGCGGCAGATCACCAGTTGCGCCCGTGCAAGTCGGGCGGGCATGTCGTCGAAGAACGGGCGGATGTCGGCGGGTAGGCCCATGTCGGCATAGGCACGGCGGACGGCCTCGGCGTCCTCGTCCCGGGCCTGCTGGGCAATGACCAGTTGGCCGCGCATGTCGGCGGGCAGTAGTGCGACCGCCGCTGGCACATTGCGCATGACCGAAGCCCCCTGCGAACCGCCGAAGACCAGCAGCTCCAGCGGGCCATCGCCGGGCGGGTGATAGGGCGCGCCCGCACATTTGCGGATCGCCGACCGCACCGGATTGCCGATATTCCGGCCCTCGACACCCGAGGGCAGTTCGGTCGGCCATGTGCCGCAGGCGACCGCGTTCACGCGGCGGGCGAAGATCTGGTTCACCCGGCCCAGAACGCCGTTCTGTTCGTGAATCAGGCGCGGGCGATGCAGCGCCCAGGCAGCGCTCATCGCGGGGATCGCCGGGTAGCCGCCGAACCCAGCAACGCAGGCCGGGCGGTCACGCAGCATCGACCAGAGCGCGCCCAGCACGCCCAGGCCGATCTGCACCGGCGTCATCAGCTTGGCCAGCGCCCCGCCCCGCGAGAAGGACGAGGATCGCAGCACCACACGCTCGACCGCCTGCGGAAAACCGTCGGCATAGCGCGCACCGCGCGGGTCGGTGGTCAGCTTTACCCTCCAGCCACGCGAAAGCATTTCTTCGGCCAGCGCCTGCGCAGGGAACATGTGGCCGCCGGTGCCCCCGGCAGCGATAACCAGCAAAGGCGCGCTCATCGTCCGCGCCCGATGATCTCGGACAGGTGATCCTGCGGACGTTCGCGGGTCAGCGCCAGCAGCATGCCCAGCGACAGCCCGGCGGCGACCAGCGAAGAGCCGCCATAGCTGATGAAGGGCAGCGTCATGCCCTTGGCCGGCAGCAGCCGCACCGCGACGCCCAGGTTGATCAGCGCCTGCATTCCGAACAGGACGGCAATCCCCGTGCCCGCAAGGCGCACGAACGGGTCCCGTTCCCGCAGCAGCCGGATCAGCGAGCGGATCACCACCGTCGAGAATAGCGCGATGATCAACAGGCAGATCAGCAGGCCGTATTCCTCGGCCGCGACGGCAATGATGAAATCGGTGTGCGCATCGGGCAGCGACCACTTTACTGTGCCCTCGCCCACGCCGACGCCGAAGATCCCGCCTTCCTGGATCGCATCGGTGGCGAATCCCAACTGGGTCCGCGGATCAAGGTCCGCGCTGAGAAAGCCGTCGATGCGACGGGCGACATGCTCCGAATTGGCATAGGCGAACAGCCCGGCAAACAGGACCGCACAGGCGACGCCCAGCAGAAGCAGGATCGAGGCGCCTGCCACGAAATACATCATCGCCCATGCCGCCAGGATCAGGCACGCCTGTCCGAAGTCGGGTTGCAGGGCCAGCATCAGTGCCAGCAGCACGGCCACGATGAACGACAGTGTCCGCCCCGGCGGGCCCGACTGATCATAGCTGCCGGCCATCATCCATGCGGCGAAAGCGACGAACGTGGGCTTCAGGAACTCGGAGGGCTGCACGCTGGCGAACCCCAGCGAGTACCACCGGGTCGCGCCCTTGCCGAAATCGGTGCCCAGCACCGGCAAAAGGGCCACCGCGATTGTAGCGACCAGAAAGCCCAGAACCGCCTTGCGCCGGATCTCGGTGGGCGACAGCATCGACACCAGCACCATCACGCCCAGCGCAACGGTGCCGAAAAAGCCCTGCCGGAACACATAGTAGAATGGGTCAAGCCCATTGCGCGCCGCAAGGGGCGGCGACGCCGCCAGCCCCAGCATGATTCCCACCAGGAAAAGCCCCACCACGGCGCCAAGCGACCAACGGTCGATCGTGCGCCACCAGCGCGGCAACAGCGGTTCGCCCGGCTTCGCGACGACCGCGCCGTACACCATCTCGGTCATGACGACCTGCCCATTAACTGCCTCTGGCCACCGGTCGTTGCCGATCGGCCTTTTTGTTCTACCCGGCAGTCTAGCGTTTTTGACTCGACGAAGCCAGCATTTCGGCCAGCCAGACAGAATGGAAATCCGCCTGCGGGTCTTCGGGGCGGAAATCCAGCGGCCGGAGCCCGTTCTTCGCCATGTGCCGCCGGTAGTCCTTCGGCGATAGCGAGGCATGGTAGACCGGCTCGTCCCCCACGCGTCCGGTGACCTCGCCTTCGTCCGGACCGGTAGTCATCAGCAGGCGCGCACCGGGGGCCATGTGGCGGGCGAACACCGGGAACATCCCCACCTGATCCTCGGCGGCGAGATGAAAGAAGCTATCCCAGGCAAGCACGGCGTTGAACGTGTGCCCCAGGTCCAGCGCACGCATGTCCGTGAGGACGAAGGTGGCGTCCGGCACGTTGCGCCGGGCGAGGTCCAGCATCGGCGCGGCGAAATCCACTCCGGTCACGGCGTAGCCGCGGTGCGCAAGCTCTGCCGCGATCGGCACGCCGGATCCGCACCCGATGTCCAGTACCGCTGCCCCGGGCACCAACTGCGCGCATAGCCGGTCAAGCCAGGCGCGCTCGATCTTCAGTCCGGTGGCACGCTCCCGATGCCAGCGCTCCGCCTGGCGGCAATAGACACCGTGGATCGCATCGGGATCGGCCATGCCCATATCTGCCTCAGGCCCGCAATGCCAGGTTGCCTGCCGGTGCCAGCAGGACAGGCAATCCCGTCCGGACACTTTCCTCGGCCGCCGCGCCGACGGCCACGGCGATGCGCCCGTCCTGAACTGTGACCGCCGGCCCCGCGCCGCCGTTCACCATGGCCAGGAAACCGGCATGTTGGAAGTAGGTGGAGCCGTGATGATCCCCCGCGCGCAGGATGCGCGGATCGGTCTCGACCGTCTCGTGCGTGACGCGCTTTGTTGCCCGCTCGTAGGTCGCGAACTCGCCGTGCCGCTCCAGCCCGCCGGGCGCGAAGCGCGCCGGGCCGGGCACCCGCGCATCCATGCGTGCCAGCGTCCCGGCGACCGATATCTCCTCCTGCCATTCCGCGCCCTCGGCGAACATGCACAGGTCCAGCATCGCGCGCTGACCGGTATCGAAGTCGACGATGACGTAGGCGTTGTCCAGAACGTCGGGGCGCTGCCCGGCGTAGTCCTCGTCCAAGAAGTTCACATCCATCCCGCCCGAGGCAAAGACCCGCACCGGTTCGGCCTGCAGGATCAACCGCATCAGGTCGAAGAAATGACAGCATTTCTCGACCAGCGTGCCGCCGGACTGCGCGTTGAACCGGTTCCAGTTGCCGACCTTGTCGAGGAAGGGAAAGCGGTGTTCCCGGATCGTCAGCATCCGCACATCGCCCGCCTTACCGGCGCGGACCTCATCTATCAGCCGCGCGACGGCGGGCATGTAGCGGTATTCCATCGCCACCCACAGCGCGGCCTTTCGGCGCGACTGCAAAGCCTCGATCTCGGCGCACTCGGCATCGCTGAGGCCCAAGGGCTTTTCGCACAACACCGGAATCTCGGTCCGCAGTACGTCGCGCAGGATCGGCAGATGTCGATGATTTGGCGCGGCGATGACCAGTGCGTCCAGGGTTTCGGCCCCCAGCATTGCGCTGTGGTCGGGATAGGCGCGCACGCCCTTGCCCAGCAGGTCCAGTGAAAGCGCCGTTTGTTCCGCGTCGGGCTCGGCGATGGCGGTGACGCGGGCGCCGTCCAGCAGCGCGATGTTGCGCATGTGCTCGCGCCCCATCATTCCGGCGCCGATGATGCCGTATTTCTTCTCCATATCCGTCAGATCTCCAGAACGGGAAGGCCCAGCGCGGCCGCCGTCTGCCGCAACGCGGAGCGGTGGTCGCCATAGGCCAGAGCCATATGATGTTCGAGGCCCGAGGCGATCACGTCGTCCAGTACCGCCCCCGCGGGCCGGTCGAAACGGATCACCCCGGAGGTGCCGGTAAAGGCCTTGGGCCGCTTGAGCGCCTCGCCGCCCGAGATCACCAGCCGCGGCTGCCCATGCGCCTGAGACACGCGGGCAAAGGTCACGCGGCCCGGTTTCAGCGGAAACTCGTAGAGCAGCGGCATCTTGCGGTTGGTGTGGATCGTGGCGTGCGGGGTCTCGTCCGGGTCGGCCATCGACAGCGGTGCCTGCCCGCAATGCCAGACGACACCGGTATTGTCGCCCTCGTCCATGTCGACCAGGTCGACCAGGAACACGGGCGCGTCCGCGGCCTCCTG
>JBFHFG010000342.1:0-4318 GCA_041583815.1 Halovulum sp. | reverse complement strand
CCGAAAGACAGCGACACGGGGAACCGGACTTCGTGAAAATTCATGGCTCTGCCTTTTCGCGTCTACTGGTTGCGCTGCCCCTGCCCCATCGCCCGGCTCAACTGAGCCGCGATCTGGGTGCGGGACCGCCGGAAACTTGCGGCGTCAGGGGTGGTGATGTTCATCGTCACCTGGACCGGCCGGCTACCGCCCTGCGCACGCACGCCCAGGCGGCCATCCGGGCCACGGCTCAACGGCATGATCGCCTCGGGCCCCGCCTCGCCCATCAGGCCGGTGCCGCCACGCATCGGAAACGTGGTCGGGCCATCCACGACACCGCCCTTGGCAAAGGCGCGCACCCGCCCGGACGAGAACGCGCTGCCGTTGGCGAACACGCCCCCCAGCAGACCGTTCAGCCCACTGACCACAGCGCCACCCAAGGCGTCCTGAACCGGCTTGACCGCCGTGCTCAGGACCGAACTGGCCATCGAGGCACCGACGCCGCCCAGCACCGATGACAGCTTGGCCCCATCCAGGATCAGGTCGTCCATTGCCCGCTTCAGGCTGGTGCCCAGCGAGCGCGACAGCGACGACGCATCCTTGCTGGCCGTCCGCATTGACGAGGTGACGTCCTCCATCTCGCTGCGGAACGCCGTGGTCATGCTCTCCGCGCCCGAGATCGAGCTTTCCAGCCCCAGGATCGTACCCTCGAGACGCGCCAGGTCGTCCTCAAGATCCGCCATCGGACCCTCCTTTGTCTGTGTCGGGGAAACGCGAGATCAGGGCATCCAGGCCGTCGCGGGACAACGCCCCGCCCGCCCCGGACCCTGCACCGGCCAGGAACATCAGCTCCGCCGGGGTCAGCGCCCAGAATTCCGCCGGACGCAGGCCAAGCTCGATCATCCCGGCGCGCATCAGCGCCGGCCAGGCGATGCGGCTCACGACTGCCCCGAATCCGGCTCCGGCACCTGAAACGTGACGCGCAGCAACTCGGCCGCGGCACGGGCGGCGGCGACCGCGCCACCCTCGATGTCGGCCGCCGCCAGTTCCTCGCGCGTGACGCCCAGCCCGGCAGCCAGCAGCAGCACCAGGTCGCGCGCCGCATAACGCCCGCCCTCGAACCGCTCGACCATCGCCACCAGGCTGTCGGTCCCCAGCGCTTCTTCCAGTTCCGCCAGTCGGCCCAGGTTCAGGCGCAGCACCCGCGCCTGGCCATCGACGGTCAGCGCCACCTCTCCGCGATACGGGTTCGCCATCAGATCGCCGAGAAGTTCAGCGCCCCGGCCGAGGCCATGGACATTTCATAGACCGCCTCGCCGTCATGGCTGCCCGAGTACTCGATCGAGGTGATCTGGAACGGCCCCTCGACGATGCCGAAGTCAGGGATGATGACCTGGAACTTCGGAATGTCCCCGTCAAAGAAGATCTGCCGCGCCCGCTCGTCGGTGTTCTGGTCCCGGAACACCCCCGACCCGGAAATCGCGGCCGAACGCACACCGGTCCCGCCCAGCAGCTCGCGCCACCCGCCCGAGCTTTGCAGGTTGGTCACGTCCACCGCCTCGGCATTGAAGGTGATGCGCGTGGCCCGCAGCCCCGCGACGGTCTCGAAACTGCCGGACCCGTTCATGTCGATCTTGATCAACAGATCCTTGCCCTTTTGCGCCACCATGGCTGTCCCCTTCGTGTTCAGATGTCTTCCAGAACGGCGCGAAAGCGCAGTTCGACACGTCTCGTTTCGGTCGCGCGGCCCCGGTCGGCCCGCGCCGACAGGAAGCGCAGATCCACCAGGTGGCCGCGCTCCAGCACCAGGTCCGCGCCCAGCAACGCCTCACAAACGGCAGCCGCCGCCGCCTTGGGGCGCGAGAACCCTTCGGTCCGCGCATGTACCGTGACCGTGAAATCATGGACCGAGCCAACGCTGGTCTTGGTGGAGCCGTCCTTCACCCGCTCCTCACCCAGCGAGACATGCAGGTCCGGTGTCTCGGCCGGGGCCAGTTGCGGCGGCGCGTCGTGGATCTCCTGGCCGACCAGGTCGATCAGCGCCGGGTCCCCGCTCAGCCGCTGGTAGACGGCAGTCTGCAAGGCCGATGACAACGCATAGCTCATACCGCCAGCCCCTCTTCCGCACGGATCACCAGGAACCGCCCCTCGGGGTCGGCCTCGGCGACGCTTTCGATGTTGAAGACGCGGCTCCCTTCCCGGAACCGCTGCTCCGGGCGCGGACGGGAGGGGGCGCCGTCGGGCGCGCCCCTGACCGTGATGCGCCAGGCCTGCCGGGACACCCCTCGTCCCCCGACCTCGCCCTCGCTTCCCGTCCGCGCCACCAATTCGGCAAACAGCTCGCCCAGCGGCACCCAGTTGCCCTCATGCCCGCCCATGCCGTCAGACGTGCGGACACGCTCCTCCAGCACCAGCCGGCGCGTCAGCTTCGGCAACTTCACAGAACGTCTCCCAGCAGGCGGACGGTCTTGAACCGCTCGATCAGCGACAGCACGGCGAAGGGCATGGTCGAACCCAGTCCCGCATGATCCGCGCGTGCCTCGTAGTTCGTCGCCGCCAGCAGAAAGACTGCCTGCGCCAGGTCGGCGGGCACATCGCTCCAGCCCGGGCCGAACCCGGCGGTGAACTCGATCCGCGCCAGCCCGAGGTCCGGGATCACAGGCAGCCGCGCCGCGACGATCTCGGGGCGGTACAGATCCTGCCGCAGACTGTATCGCAACGGGTCCACGACAGTCTCGGTCCCCTGCCCGTCGATCAGCGTGACCGCGTTGATCTCGCTCACCGGTCCCACCGGCAACCCTTGCCGGTCGTCGCGATACCAGCGCGTCACATCCCACGAGAACCGGCGCGACAGCACCACCTTGCCGGTGCGCGCCTCGATCCCGGATATTGCCGCCCGCAAGTACCGCTCCAACACACCATCCTGTGCGCCGTCATCGGCAAAGCCGGTGCCCAGGCGCAGGTGTTCGGCAAAGGCGCGCACGGGAATGGCCGCCGCGTCGGGCGTGTTCAGATCCACAAGGTTCATGATGTCCCCCTTAGGCCGAGATGCGCACGACGATGGCCCGCTCCAGCGCGCGGCCCCGGTTGGTCTGCGCCCGCGCGCTGACCATGTAGACCCGGCCCGGCACGCCATCGGCCAGCTTCGCGTAGGACGCGGTGCCGTCGACCCGCTGCTCCTGCACGCCGATCTCCCCGCCCGGGCTGATCGCCCACCCCAGGTCGGCGGACACTTCCTCGCCCGGCTCCAGATAGCCTTGCGTCCAGTCGATCCGCGCCAGCGCCTCTTCCGAGGCCGGTTTCATCAGATAGCCGCTCATGCGCGCCTCCCTTGGGCTGAAAAGAAAAGGGGCGCCCCGATGGACGCCCCTGGTTTCGCGTGACGGTGCTTAAGCGACCGAGAACTTCAGCAACTTGATCGCCGAGAAGTCGCTGACATCGCCGCCGATACGCTTGGTGGCATAGAACAGCACGTGCGGCTTGGCGCTGAACGGGTCGCGCAGGATGCGCAGGTCCGGACGCTCGGCCACGGTATAGCCCGCGCCGAAATCACCGAACGCGATGGCGGTGGTGCCGCTGGCGATGTCGGGCATGTCCTCGGCGATCAGCACCGGATAGCCCATCAGTCGCGCAGGCTCGCCAGCCGCCAGGCTGTCGGACCACAGGAAGCGGCCGTCGGCGTCCTTCATCTTGCGCACTGCACCGGCGGTCTTCGAGTTCATCACGAAGGTCGCGTTGGCGCGATAACGGGCACCCAGGCTGTAGACCAGATCGACGATCGCATCCGCAGGCTCGGTCGACGAGAAATCGCCATCCGCGCCGGTGGCGACATAGCCCAGCTGACCCCAGGTGGCGCTGTCGTTGTCGACGGCGGTGTAGGTCAGAAAGCCCTTGGGCTTGTCCACGCCATCGCCGTTGATGAACGCCCCGCCCTCGGCACGGGCGAACTTGTCGCCGATGCGCGCAGCCAGCCAGCCCTCGACGTCGAACGCACTGTCGTCCAGCAGCCACTGGGACGCCTTCGGCAGGGCGGACAGCTCGTGCAGCGGGATCGAGATGCGCTCGATCTGCGGCGTATCGGTCTCGGTCGTGCTGGAGACCTCGTCGGCCCAGCCGGCGCCGGTATCGGTCGAGTCGATCAGGACGTCGAACGAGGACGCCTCGACGTTGACGACATTGGCGACCGAGCGCAGCGACGAGGACGAGCGCAGCACCGACTGGATCAGTTCGGCCGTCTGCGGGTCGACGAGGTAGCCGCCCTCGGCGTTGACCGCCGAATTCATCGCCTTGCCCTCGAGCACGAGGCCGCGCAGCGCGTCGTCGTCCCCGCAGCGCAGAT
>JBFHFG010000341.1:0-4318 GCA_041583815.1 Halovulum sp. | reverse complement strand
CCTACAACGGCGGCACGCACCTGCCGGACATCACCGTGGTCACGCCGGTCTGGAACGAGGACGGGACCGAGATCCTGTTCTTCACCTCGGCCCGTGGGCACCATACCGACGTGGGCGGTCTGACGCCCGGCTCGATGCCGCCCGACAGCCGGACGATCCACGACGAGGGCGCCTATATCGACAACTGGAAGCTGGTCGATCGCGGCACCTTCCGCGAGTCCGAAACGCGCGAGCTGCTGCTGGGCGCGAAGTACCCGGTGCGATCCGTCGATATCAATATCGCCGACCTGAAGGCGCAGGTGGCGTCTTGCGAGAAGGGTGCGCAGGAATTGCGCAAGATGGTCGCCCAGTTCGGGCTGGACGTGGTGCAGGCCTATATGGGCCACGTGCAGGACAATGCCGAGGAATGCGTGCGTCGTGCGATCACCACGCTGCGGGATGCGACCTATACCTATCACATGGACCCGGACTATGACGGGCAGGATCGCAAGATCGAGGTGAAGATCAGCGTCGATCATGACGCGCGCACGGCGACGGTCGATTTTACCGGGACCACCGGGCAGTTGGCGACGAACTACAACGCGCCCGAACCGGTGACGATGGCGGCGGTGCTCTACGTGTTCCGCCTGCTGGTGGCAGACGACATCCCGATGAACGAAGGGGTGATGAAGCCGCTGAAGGTGATCCTGCCCAAAGGCACGATGCTCAGCCCCGAGTATCCGGCGGCGATCATCGCCGGAAATGTCGAAACCAGCCAGGCCGTCACCTCGGCCCTTCTGCTGGCGCTGGGCGTGCAGGCGGCGGCGCAGTCGACCATGAACAACACCACCTGGGGCAACGCGCGACACCAGTACTACGAGACGATCTGTGGCGGCTCGGGTGCGGGGCGGCTGGCGGACGGGACCGGGCATCCGGGCACCGGGGGGGTGCATACGCACATGACCAACTCCCGCCTGACGGACCCCGAGGTGCTGGAATGGCGCTTCCCGGTGATACTGGACGAATTCTCGATCCGGCGCGGATCAGGGGGCGAGGGGCGCTGGCGCGGCGGCGACGGCACCCGCCGCAAGACCCGGTTCCTCGAGGACATGACGCTGGCCGTCCTGGGCGGACACCGGGTGGTTCCGCCACCGGGGCTGGAGGATGGCAGCCCCGGTGCCTGTGGCGTGGGCATCGTAATCCGTGCAAATGGTAGGCAGGATTCCCTAAGATCGGCGGACCGGACCGAAGTTTCGCCGGGTGATGTCTATTGGCTTGACACACCCTCGGGCGGCGGGTTCACCCCTAAGGGATAGAAATTCACGTCGGTACGTGACACAGCGGCCGTCTACGGCAGGATAGAAGAGGTATTGCAATATGATTATCTCGCACGACCATGGCTTTGTGTTCGTCAAGCCGATGAAGGTTGCTGGCAGCAGTGTCGAAAACTCGATCTATCCCCTGCTGGGTGACAAGGATCTGGTTGGTCACAACGGCCCTGAGAACTTGAAGATCCTGCGCGATCTCGGCAAGAACTGCCGCGTCATCAGCATGTCGCACGCCAGCGCCGAGGAACTGGTCGTCCGGTTCATGCGCCGGATCGTGAAGTACAAATTCATCAGCGTCACGCGGAACCCGTGGGATCGCGCGGTGTCGCTGTTCTACTGGCGCAACAAGAACCTGCGCGACCTGCCGCTGGACGAACTGCGCCCGCGGTTCCATTCCTGGGTGCAGTCGGGGCGGGTGAATTTCGACCATGTCGGTTCTCCGTTCTGGCGCGGTTATCCGGCGGTCGACCTGCTGGTGAAGTACGAGACATTGGCCGAAGGTTTTCGCGAGGTTTCGCGGCGGCTCAACCTGCCGTCGGTGATCGACACCGAACAGCATTTCGACAAGGCGGGCGTTCGGCCGGCCAGTTCGCGGAATTTCACGGACCTCTACGACGACGCGACCTGGAACACGGTCGAAATCCTTGGCGCGCGCGAGATCCAGTTGTTCGGGTACAGTCGCGAGAAGCCGGCGGGCGACGACCGGATCCTTGCAGAATTCGATGCGCTGCCCCTGCGCCAGCGGATCATCGCCACGTCCAAGCAAGTCTCGCCCGAGGAAGCCGCCGCCGAGTGACCGAGGCGCTGGACAGGTTCGTCGCCGCGCAGGACCGCCACTGGCAGACCATTCTGGCCGAGCTGCGCGCCGGGCGAAAGCGAAGCCACTGGATGTGGTACGTCTTTCCCCAGTTGCGCGGGCTGGGCCGGTCACCCACCGCAGAGCACTACGGGCTGGACGGTATCGCCGAGGCGCGCGCCTACCTGGCGCACCCGGTTCTCGGCGCCCGACTGCGTGACTGCGCCGGGCTGCTGCTGGCGGCGGGTCCGGATGATCCGGAAGCCATCCTTGGACCGGTCGATGCGCTGAAATTGCGGTCGTCGATGACCCTGTTCGACCGCGTCGAACCGGGCACCGTTTTCGGCGAGGTTCTGGACCGATTCTATACCGGAACGCCCGATTCCCGGACTCTGGCAATGCTGGACGACAGCGGTCGGGGCTGATCGCGGCAAAGTGTGCGCCTGCGAAACCCGGACAATTGCAAATTGTTCTTGCGGACCGATTCGCTCAATTCGCATTGCCCGTTTGGAATGTATGTTGCGTTGCGGCGATCCCGGTATGCGCGAACTGGCGCTGATGCAGGGGTGGCGACAATTCGCCATATGCGGACCTTACCCGGGTCGGCCCTGTCAGAATCGGGGCGAAAGATGAGGATTGGACCCGGAACACCAGACGTTCTGGCACCATTGGTTGCTCGTGAGTTGTTAGGGCCGCTTTTCTGCGGCCGGGAAAGTGCAGAAAATGCTGCATCCACAAACGCTTTCTTTTCCGCCTTTCCGGCGGCGCGCGCGCAACGATGACTGCCCCGTCGAAGGTTCTCCGGTGCACCTACCCTTGCATCGGCTCACTCGCCGCGAACCCACCGCACCCCACCCCTACCACCCGGTACCGGTTCGCGCCTACGGCCCCTGATACCCCACGAACCATGGGGGCTGAAGCCGCCGTCACGTCCCCGCGTGGCGGCGGTTCCCTTTTGAGGAACAGGAAACGACGAAGCGTGCGGCCAACCGCCCAGCGCGCCTAGCCGCTGCGGCGCTTGCCGAAGGCTGCGGCCAGCAGGGTGCGGGTATAGGCGGTCTGCGGCGCATCGAAGATCTGGTCGCCGGTGCCCTGTTCGACCACGTCGCCGTCCTTCATCACGATCACCCGGTGTGACAGCGCGCGCACGACGCGCAGATCGTGGCTGATGAAGATGTAGGCCAGGCCGTACTTCCGTTGCAGGTCCCGCAGCAATTCGACGATCTGGACCTGCACCGTCATGTCCAGCGCCGAGGTCGGCTCGTCCAGAACCACCAGCCTGGGTTGAAGGATCATCGCGCGGGCGATGGCGATGCGCTGCCTTTGCCCGCCCGAGAATTCGTGCGGATAGCGATCCATCGTCGCCGGGTCCAGACCCACCTCGCGCATGATGTCCGCGACAAGGTCGCGCCTCACGCCGGGGCGGCGGTGGACGGTCAGGCCCTCGGCGATGATCTGTTCGATCGTCATCCGCGGCGAGAGCGATCCGAACGGGTCCTGGAACACCATCTGCATGTCGGCGCGCAGCGGGCGCAGTTGCTTGTGCTGCAGCCCGTCCACGTTGCGGCCCATGAACACGATCGGCCCCTCCGAGGAGATCAGCCGCATGATCGCCAGCGCCAGCGTCGTCTTGCCAGAACCGCTCTCGCCTACGATACCCAGTGTCTCGCCCTTGCGGACGGTCACGGTCGCGGCGTTGACCGCCTTGATATGCCCGACCGTCCGGCGCAGGAAACCGCGGGTGATCGGGAACCAGACGCGTAGATCGCTGGTCTCGACAACCGTCTCGGCCTCGGCAGGCACGGGGTCCGGCTGGCCCGAGGGCAGGGCGCCCAGTAGTTTCTTCGTATAGGGATGCTGCGGATCGGCGAAGATCTGTGCGGTTGGTCCGGTTTCGACGATCTCGCCGTTCTGCATCACGCAGACCTTGTCGGCGATCTTTTCGACGACGCCCAGATCATGGGTGATGAACAGCATCCCCATGCCTTCCTCGCGCTGGATCTCGGCCAGCAGGTCGAGGATCTGCGCCTCGATGGTTACATCGAGCGCGGTGGTCGGCTCGTCCGCGATCAGCAGTTCGGGGCCGTTCGCCAGTGCCATGGCGATCATCACGCGCTGGCGCTGGCCGCCGGACAATTGGTGCGGATAGCTTTTAAGCCGCTCATGCGGGTCGCGGATGCCGACCTGGTCCAGCAGTTCGAGGATGCGGTCGCGG
>JBFHFG010000340.1:0-4337 GCA_041583815.1 Halovulum sp. | reverse complement strand
GCGGCGCGGCAGTCGGGGCGCGCTGCGCTCGGGTACGCTGGTCGCACCGTTCCCGCAGTCCCTGACCACGGACGCTCATTACCGGTTGGTCTGCCCGAGCGGTACGCAGGACCGCCCCGCCATTGCCGCGTTCCGCCACTGGATCGAGGCAGAGATTGCAACCGATCGTGCTCTTGCCGAGGGCCGCAGGCTTGTCCACATAGGAAGCAGAACAACGGAGGCTCCGTGATGCGAATCGGCATCCTCAAGACCGGCGATCTGCCCGAAGACGTGACCGCGCGCCACGGCGACTACGGCGACATCTTCGCTCAGCGTGTCAGCGCCGCCGATCCTGCCATCGAGACGTTGAAGATCGACGTCGACGGCGGTCAGCCGCTGGGCCACCCGCAGGATGCAGACGGCTGGATCGTCACCGGCTCCCGTCACGGTGTCTACGAGGATCATCCGTGGATCCCGCCGCTACAAGAGTTCCTGTGCGACGCGATGGATGCCCGCATCCCCGTCTTCGGTGTCTGCTTCGGGCACCAGATCCTGGCACGCGCTCGGGGGGCCCGTGTCGAAAAGTCGGATCGCGGCTGGGGTCTGGGCGTGCAGGCCTATCGCAAACAGGGCGCGCCTGCCTGGCTGACGGCCCTGCCCGAGGACTGGACCGGCTACGCCATTCACCAGGACCAAGTCCTGACCTTGCCCGAGGATGCGACGGTACAGGCGTCGAACGCGTTCTGCCCCTTCGCCGTGCTGGCCTATGGCGATCCCGATTCGCCTTACGCGGCCTCCGTCCAGTCGCACCCGGAATACACGCCCGAGTTGTTGCGCGACCTCGCCGCGGGACGGCTGGGCCAGAAAGTTCCCGGCGACGTACTGGAACCTGCGCTCGAAAGTCTGGCTCGCCCCGTGGACAATGCCGCTTGGCTGCGCGCGATGGTCGATTTTCTGAAAGCCGGGGCCGCCCGGCGGCGTTCGGCCGCTTAGGCGGCCCTGGAACGCAGTGCGGCCTTGCGCGGACCGCACTGCGCGGTGCGCATCACACCTGGTGGGCGATGCGCTCGATCTCTTCCTTGAGGTGCAGCTTCTGCCGCTTCATGTCGGTGATTTCCAGATCGTCGGAGGCCGGACTGCGTTGTTCCTCTTCGATCTTCTTGGACAGGACTTCGTGCTTTTTACGGAGTTCGTTCAGACGGGAAGTCAGGTTCATTCAGTCGTCTCCTTCTCTCACGTGAATCCCTAGCAAGTCCGGATTGCATCACGAAAATGCCCGCCTGTCACCCGCGCGATTGCGTGGCAGGCGTGAATGGCGAAGGTTTGCACTCAACCATCAAGAGAAAGTGTGGCACCTGACGCCAGTATGGCCCGGGCACGGTCGGAATAGTCCGGCGCGTCCGCCTGGTGGCGCACGCCAGCGTGCACGTCCAACGGCGGCAGAAGGACAAGCGGTCCCGCTCGCCCCTTGCGCGCACGCACGATAACGCGCCCCGCCGGACGTCCGGTTCGCGGGGCCAGCGGCAGGATACGCACGTCGCCCGCCCGCCCCGACAACGCGACCAGTATGTCTCCCAACCGCTCGGTCCTGTGGATCACCGTCAGGCTGCCGCCCGGCTTCAGTCGCCGCAGGCCCAGATCCATGAACGCAGCCAGGTCGGCCGAGCCTTCGCCATGCGCCTGCGCCCGCCCCATATCTGCGGCCACGGTTCCGCTCCCCGCAGGGAAAAACGGCGGGTTCGTCAAAACGTGGTCGAAGCTTTGCACGCGCACCGCCGGGGGTGGCGCGGCGATGTCCCCTTCGACGATCTCCGCCTCCAACCCGTTCAACGCGGCATTCCGGCGGGCCAGCGCGGCATAGCCCGACTGCAGTTCCAACCCGGTCAGCCGCAGCCCTGGAACCCGCGCACCTAGGCAGAAAAGCGCAGCGCCCGCTCCACAGCCCAGGTCCAGCACCGCCTGCCCCGGCCGGGCAGGCACGGCGGCAGCCAGGAACACTGGGTCAGTCGCCGCACGATAGCCACGCCGCGGCTGCATCAACCGCACGCGACCGCCAAGAAAGCCGTCTTCGGTCAGCGCATCCTCGGCGAAAGCTTGGGCGTCAGGCAGACAGTTCGATGTCATTGTCGCTCAGGATCTCGCGGGCGCGGGGCATGTCCGCGCGGCGCACCATCAGCCGCCGCGGCAATATGCCAATGGAGCCTTCCATGACGCTCATGTGGACGTCCATGGCAAAGCATTCTATACCCTCGGCGCGCAGCAAGGCACTGGCAAAAGGGATCAGCGTCGGGTCGGTGGTGCGCAGGATTTCCTCCATGGGCGGCACTCTAACTGCCCGCACCGGAGCCGTCGAGACAATCACACGGGACCCAACGTGACCGCCACGACCAAGACCGGAGCTTTCGAGAACCTGCAACGCCTGCTGGCGGACGACATGCAGCAGGTGAATGCGCTTATCGCCACGCGCATGGCATCCGAACATGCGCCACGCATCCCCGAAGTCACGCGCCACCTTGTCGAAGCCGGGGGCAAGCGCCTGCGTCCGTTGCTGACGCTGGCTGCCGCGCGGCTGAGCGGCTACCAGGGCGATCACCATGTCCGGCTGGCCGCGACGGTCGAATTCATCCACACTGCGACGCTCCTGCATGACGACGTGGTCGATGAAAGCACCCAGCGGCGCGGTCGCCCGACGGCGAACCTGCTGTGGGACAACCAGTCCTCGGTGCTCGTGGGCGACTACCTGTTCGCGCGATCGTTCCAGTTGATGGTCGAAACGGGCAGCCTGCGTGTGCTGGACATCCTGGCGAATGCAGCCGCCGTGATCGCCGAAGGCGAAGTGCTCCAGTTGTCTGCCGCGCGCAGCCTGTCGACCGGGCAGGACACCTATCTCAAGATCATCCGCGGCAAGACTGCCGCCCTGTTTGCCGCTGCCACCGAATCCGGCGCGGTGATCGCAGGCGCGCCCGAGGAACATGTCGCGGCGCTGCGCACCTATGGCGACGCGCTGGGCATCGCCTTCCAGATCGTGGACGACCTGCTGGACTACGGCGGGGTCAGCGCGGCGCTGGGCAAGAACACCGGGGACGACTTCCGCGAACGCAAGATGTCCCTGCCGGTGATCCTCGCGGTAGAGCAGGCCGACGCGGAACAGCGCGCCTTCTGGACCCGCGTGATCGAGCGCGGCGACCAGCGCGACGGCGATCTCGAACATGCACAGGACCTGATGCAGCAACACGGTGCACTGGAAGCGACCCGCGCCCATGCATTTGCCCGCACTGCCGAGGCCCGCGCCGCCCTCGACCCGCTGCCCGACAGCCCGTTACGCAGCACCCTGTCTGACCTTGCGGATTTCGTCGTCTCGCGGGTCGCCTGACCAGCGGCGCGCCACCCTTCCCCTTTCCGACAAATATCCCCGCCGGAGGCCCCGGCCAGACGACGGGTGGCGCGCCGGGAAACTGCGCGCGTCAGCCCGCCACGGCGGCGGCCCGGCACCACCAGCCGGAATCCGCGCGCGACAGGGATGAAGCAACAACCTGTGCCTCAGTTTCGGACTGGAACAAGCCAAAGACCGTCGCGCCCGATCCAGACATTCGCGCCAGCAGACAGCCCGGCTGTGCCGCAAGGGCGTCACGGGCACGCGCCACGGCGGGCACCAGTTCAAGTGCGGGCCCTTCCAGGTCATTTCGAGTTTCGCGCAACCATCGGATCAGCGCTTCGGCATCTGGAAAGGCTTGCGGAAGTGGCGGCATGGGCGCGTTGTCCCGCCGCGGCAGCGCCGCGAAGACCGGGCCGGTCGGGCATTCGACACCGGGGTTCAGCAACACGCACCAAAGCGGGGGCAGTTTCGGGACCGGGTCCAGAACCTCTCCGATGCCGGTCATCCGCACCGGGCGGCCGTGCACGCAGACCGGAACATCAGCCCCCAGGTCCAATACCCTTTCAGACGCGGGCATGGGAACGTCCCAAAGGGCGCACAATGCACGAAGCGTGGCCGCCGCATCGGCCGAGCCGCCGCCGATCCCGCCAGCCAGCGGCAAACGCTTGTCCAGCGTCAGCGCCGCCGGATGGTCCGGTATCAATGCCGCCGCACGCAGGACAAGGTTGTCCGCACCGGTATCCAGCCCCTGCGAAAAGGGGCCAGTGATTTCCAGTGTCGTCGATGGCGCGCGCTGTGCCCGGATAATGTCGCCGAGTTCGGCGAACACCACCAGGCTGTCCAGCAGGTGATACCCGTCGGCCCTGCGGCCAGTGACGTGCAGGGCAAGGTTGATCTTGGCGCGCGCCGGGCGCTCGACCGTCGCGGGGGGCTCAGTCCCCGCTGGCGGTCTCAGCCGTCTTCTCCTCACCGGCGGCAGCGG
>JBFHFG010000339.1:0-4337 GCA_041583815.1 Halovulum sp. | reverse complement strand
GGACGAGATCGACGAATCCGGCCCGGTGATCATCGCCGGGCTTGGCCGATTCGGGCAGGTGGTCAACCGCATGTTGCTGGCCAATGGTCACAAGACCGTCGTGCTGGACTACCACAACGAGCTGATCGCGGGGATGCGCCGGTTCGGGGTGCGTGCCTTCTTCGGCGATCCGACCCGACCGGACTTGTTGCTGGCTGCCGGGATCCGCGACGCGCGGGTGATCGTGATTGCGGTGGATGACCGGGAAGCCTCGGTCAAGATGGTGGACTATGTTACCCGCGAACACCCGCATGTGCATGTCGTCGCCCGCGCCTATGACCGGGAGCATGTCTATCGCCTGTATGCCGCCGGGGCCCGGGACATCGTGCGCGAGACCTTTGATAGTTCGGTCCGCGCCGGGCGCTACGCCATGCTGGCCATGGGGCATCACCCGTTCGAGGCCGAACGCGCTGCGCGCCTGTACGTCAAGCAGGACCGCTCGGACCTGGCCGAGCTGGCGCGGCTTTGGGACCCCGACCTGTCAGTGTGGGAGAACGAGGCCTATGCCGAGAAAGCGCGCGAGATCAACCAGCACCTGAACGAGTCGATGATGGGTTTGCGCCGCACATTGCAGGACAAGGCCGAGCGGTCGTGGACACCGCCACCGCCGGGCGACGTGTTCGGTGACGATGATGCCCCGGATCAGGCGGACAACGCGTCAGAAGGCGGCAAGCAGTCGGACCCGGCCCGCGCCGGGGACTAAGGACGGCTCAGACGCTGGCTGCCAGTGCGCGCAGGCGTGGCCGGGGCGTGTCGTCGCCCTTCGCGTTGGCCCAGTCCAGGAACCCGCCGACGCGACGACGGACTTTCTCGTTGTGGTCGCCCGCGATGTCGGCCAGCTTGTGGTCGAGGTAGGGGTTGCGGAACCGGTCTATCGTCGTAGCGGCATAGGCCTGTGCGATGTCGCCAAGGCCCGCGGCGGCAAAGCCCGGCAGAACCTCGGTCCGGTAGAGATCCTGCAGTTCGGCCAGTACGGCGGGGTCGTCCAGGTACTCGCGCACCAGTGTCGGTGCATCTGGCGTCTGCTGCCAGCGGGACACCAGCCAGCTGTGGCCGAGATTCAGGATGAACAGTTTCAGTGCTTCGGCCTGTTCCAAGTCATCGACCAGTTGCACGCAAGGGTGCTCGCAAGGGGGCACCAGCCCCGGCTGCGCCTGGATCGCCCACAGCGCATAGGGTTCAGCCACAGCGCCCGCGGGGGCCAGCGGTTCCGACACGATCCTGTCCACAAGGGAATTCGCCCAGATCACACGCGTCCGAAGCCAGTCCAGATAACCGGCGGGGGCGTCGGCGGCCAGTTCCAGAACCCGCTCTTTCAAACGGTCGCCGTTGTTGGGGATGAGTTCGGCGGGCATCACGGTAGGCGGGTGGGCGCCCGCATCATGGCGGGCCCGCAGCAGGAGTTGCAGCTTGGCGGGGAACGACATGCCCTGATCGAACGTAGCACCCCCGTCGGCGGGCCGCGGGGTATAGCCGCCGTCGCCGGTGTTCGAGATCACGTACCGGACCTCGTCGCGGAAGATCCCGACCAACTGCTCCCAGTCGGTCGCCGTGGACAGCGTGCGCTTGACCGAGCAAACCATCTGCTGCCGGTCGATGGTCTCGCCGTTCGCGCGCCCGCGAATGCGCACCGGATAGCCCTGCGGTGCCGCCAGCGCGGCCAGCCGCGCGGCGCGCGACGGATCGCCCGAGCTTTGCACCACCGTGATCGGCCCCGCAGCGCGCCCGGTCGCCATCGCCTCGTCCACGAACAGGTCCACGTGGGCCTGCAGGAAGCGGCTGGTGCCGAACTGAACGATGGGTGTCGTCACGCTGTCTGGGGCGTTTGTCACGGTATCCTCCGGGCTGTATAGTGAATGGATATGCAAAAAATACTTTGACAACAAGCTAAAATGTTTTTTAAGCATATTTGACAATGCAGAAGCATAACTGCTGGGAGGATCGGCTGACGATGAATGAATCCCCGCAACCGCGCACCATCCTGGAGGCGCGCGGCATATCCAAGCACTATGGCGCCGTCCGTGCCCTGGACGACGTGGACCTGACGCTGCACGAGGGCGAGGTCCTGGCCATCGTCGGTGACAACGGTGCCGGCAAGTCGACGCTGATCAAGGCCATCACCGGTGCGATCCCGCGCACCGCCGGCACCATCCGCATCGACGGTCAGGACGTGCACATAGACAGCCCCGGCGCCGCCAAGGAAGCGGGGATCGAAACCGTCTACCAGGATCTGGCGCTGGTGAACGAGTTGTCGGTCACCAAGAACGTCTTTCTTGGCCGCGAGATCGTCCGCAAGGACATCTGGGGCAAGCTGTTCGGGGCGCTCGATTTCCGCGCGATGGATGACGAAGTGCGGGCGCTGTTCCGGCGGCTGGATATCCGGATTGCCGATCTGTACCGCGACGCTCAGGCGTTTTCAGGCGGGCAGCGTCAGGCGGTGGCCCTGTCCAAGACGGTGCTGTTCGGCAAGCGTATCGCCATCCTGGACGAGCCGACCGCGGCGCTGGGCGTGCGCGAGTCCCACATGGCGATGGAGCTTGTCCGGTCGCTGCGCGAGCACGGCATCTCGGTGATCATGATCACGCACAACATGCAGCACGTCCTGAACTATTGCGACCGGGTGATGGTGCTGCGCCTGGGCCGGCTGGCCGCCGTGCGCCGGGTGGACGAAGTCGACGGCGACACGCTGGTCGGGCTGATCACCGGCGCCATCGAGGATCGGGGGGCCGCGGCATGAGCGACGGGACGCTGACGCAATCCGCGGCGACGCGGGGCAGGGGCGCTGCACTGCGCCACCAGTTCGGGCAGATATGGCAGGTGCTTGCCGCGCTGGCGCTGATCTACCTGGTGTTCTTCGTGCTGTCCCCACCGTTCCGAAGTGTCGATACGCTGCTGTCCATCCTGGCGCAGGCATCGATCCTGGCGATCCTGGCCTGCGGCACGACCGTGGTGCTGATCTCGGGCGGGCTGGACCTGTCGGTCGGGTCTGTCTTTGCCGTGGTCGGCGTGGTCGTGGGGATCCTGCTGGCCGAATGGAACCTGCCGGTGCCATTGGCGGTGCTGGCCGGGCTGGCCGTGGGCGCGGCCTGCGGTGCGCTGAACGGCGTGGTGCAGGTGGTGACCGGGGTCCCGGCGTTCATCGTCACGCTGGGCGGGTTGACCGCCTACAAGGGCGTTGCCGAGATCCTGGGCAGCGGCCGCGACTTGTCGCGCTTTCCCGAAAGCTTCCAATTCCTGGGCTCGGGCCATGTGATGCCGATCGCGATCATGTTCGGTGCCGCGCTGCTGACGGGGCTGTTCCTGACCCGCACGCGCCTTGGCAATCACGCCTATGCCATCGGCGGTAACGAGGAGGTTGCCCGCCTGTCCGGTGTCCGCGTCGCACGCGCACGGATACTGTACTACATGATCGGCGGCTTGCTGGCCGGTGCCGCGGCGATCCTGGAGGTCGCCAAGCTGAACTTCGCACAAAGCGCGCGCGGCCAGTCCTACGAACTGTACGCCATCGCTGCCGTGGTGATCGGTGGGACCAGCCTTTTCGGTGGTCGGGGCGGAGTGGGCAAGACGATCATCGGCATGCTGATCATGCAGACGATCATCGTCGGGCTGGCTTACCTGGGCGTGGGCACCTCGATCCAGCGCATCGCCATCGGCCTGATCATCATCCTTGCCGTGTACTGGGATGTCTGGAGACGCCCGGCGCGATGACCGAACGCCGGTCCCGCAAACGGGGCCGGTTGCGATCAATAACAATGACTGCAGTGGAGGAGTAACAACCATGACATTCAGTATCCGTTCCGTGGCCGCAGCGCTGGCCCTGTCGACCGCCACCCTTGCCGCGCCGGTCGCGGCCGAGGATCTGCGCATCGCCTACACCGGCTATTCGACCGACCAGCCATTCTGGGTCGGCGTGGGCGAGGCTGCCGAGGCGCAGGCCGCCGAGATGGGCGTCGAGTTCATTGACCTGACCGCCACGCAGGCCGATGCCGCCGCGCAGAAGGACGCCGTCGACCGCGCCGTCAACATGGGGGTCGACGGCATCATCATCGGCGCCGTGGACAACCGCGCTTTCGGGGATTCGCTGGATCGCGCGCAGGCCAAGGGCATCCCCGTGGTCGCCGTCGACACCGGCATTGAGCACGACCACATCAAAAGCCTCGTGCAGACCGACAACCTGGCCGCCGCCGGCTTCGCCGGGCAGTACATTGTCGATAACGTCTCGGGCGGGACCGTGCTGATCCTGGGCGGCTCGGCGGGGCACCAGACAGGGAACGCCCGCCGTGACGGCGTCTCCCAGG
>JBFHFG010000338.1:0-4348 GCA_041583815.1 Halovulum sp. | reverse complement strand
GAACCGCCTGGATATGCTCCGAAGCCTCAACGGCCAGGTCATCCGGAAGTTCTTCATCGGCGAAATCGATTGTCGCCTCGACCAGCGCCGAGGCCCGGATCAGACGTTGCCGCCAAGTACCCGCAAGATCGCCAATCGCGCCCCTCATGACCGTCAAAGCCTGCCGGCGCTGCGCCTCGGTTTCAGCGACGACCAGATCGCTCAGCCCTTCGACCTGCGACAGGTCCATGCGACCGTTCTCCAACGCACGACGGGTAAACTCGCCCGGGTCGGCAAGGCGAACGGCCGGATCCACCAACAAGGCGCCAAGCACCGCGGTTTCGACCGCAATGCTTCCATGTATTTGAAATTCAACGGTTTTTTCGCCGGTAAAGCTGCGCCCTTCAGCGAAACAGACCACCAAGGCCTGGTCCAGAACCTCGCCCGAGCCTGGATGGCGAAGCACCCTTACCCGTGCCGCACCAATCTCCGGCAGTTTGCCGGCCAGCCCCTCGGCCACACGAAATGCGTCGCCGCCCGACAGGCGGACGACCGCGACACCCGCTTGCCCGCGGGCCGTGGCAACGGCTGCAATCGTGTCGGACATTTCGCAAGCGCCCCGGGGCGCGACGTACCTAGCTGTTCATGGAATCGAAGAATTCGCCGTTCGACTTGGTCTGCTTCAGCTTGCCCAGCAGGAACTCGATGGCATCGGTCGTGCCCATCGGGTTCAGGATGCGGCGCAGCACGAACATCTTCGTCAGATCGGCCTTGTCCACCAGCAATTCCTCTTTCCGGGTGCCGGACTTCAGGATGTCGATGGCCGGGAACACGCGCTTGTCGGCGATCTTGCGATCCAGCACGATCTCCGAGTTGCCGGTGCCCTTGAATTCTTCAAAGATAACTTCGTCCATGCGGCTACCGGTATCGATCAGCGCCGTGGCAATGATCGTCAGGCTGCCGCCCTCCTCGATGTTCCGCGCGGCACCGAAGAAACGCTTGGGCCGTTGCAGCGCGTTCGCGTCGACACCACCGGTCAGCACCTTGCCCGAGCTGGGGACGACGGTGTTGAACGCACGGCCGAGGCGGGTGATCGAATCCAGCAGGATGACCACGTCGCGTTTGTGCTCGACCAGGCGCTTCGCCTTCTCGATGACCATCTCGGCGACGGCCACGTGACGCTGTGCCGGCTCATCGAAGGTCGACGACACCACCTCGCCCTTGACCGAGCGCTGCATGTCCGTGACTTCTTCCGGCCGCTCGTCGACCAGCAGGACGATCAGGAAACACTCGGGGTGGTTCTTCTCGATCGAGGCCGCGATGTTCTGTAGCAGAACCGTCTTACCCGTCCGCGGGGGCGCCACGATAAGCGACCGCTGCCCCTTCCCGATGGGCGCCACCAAGTCGATGATCCGCGCCGACTTGTCCTTCAGCGTGGGGTCCTCGACCTCCATGCGCAGGCGCTCGTCGGGATACAGCGGCGTCAGGTTGTCGAAATGCACCTTGTGGCGCGCCTGCTCCGGATCTTCGAAGTTGATGCGGCTGACCTTCACCAGGCCGAAGTACCGCTCGTTGTCCTTCGGGGCACGGATCACGCCGTCGACGGTGTCGCCGGTGCGCAGGCTGTACTTCCGGATCTGGTTCGGGCTGACGTAGATGTCATCGGGGCCCGGCAGATAGTTCGCCTCGGGGCTGCGCAGAAAGCCGAAGCCGTCCTGCAGCACTTCGAGAACCCCGTCGCCCGAGATCTCCACGCCCTCTTCCGCAAGCTCTTTGAGGATCGCGAACATCATGTCGCCCTTGCGCATGGTCGACGCGTTCTCGATCTCAAGCTCTTCTGCCATCTCGATCAGATCAGCAGGGCTTTTCGCCTTCAGATCGGCAAGTGAAAGCTCGTCAAAGTCCATCAATGTCAACAACCGGTCTCGTGGGGGTGGTCAGGGTTCGGCGATGGGTGGCCCTTGGGCCGACCGAAAAGCCGTCTATTGGGAATTGCGGCGAAGGATTCCGCCGCGATTGCCCTGAATATGGTCAGTTGATGCCCGGAGTCAATTGCTATCCGTCAAAACGGCTTCACCACGACCATGATCACGATGATCAGCAGCAACACTGTCGGCACCTCGTTGACGATCCGGTAGGTGCGGCCTGACCGTGTGTTGGCACCTGCGGCAAAGTCCTTTCTGCGCAGGGCGAGCCAATGGTGCAGGACGGTCAGCCCGATCACTGCAGCGAACTTCACATGCAGCCACCCCTCGCTCAGCGCCGCGGTGCCCAACGTGATCACCAGCGCTATGCCCAGAACCCATGTCACGATCATCGCAGGGTTCATGATCACGCGCAGAAGCTTCTGTTCCATAACGGAAAATGTCTTGTCTAGCTCGCTTCCCGGCTCTGCCCGTTCGGCGTGATAGACGAACAAACGGGGCAGATAGAACAAACCAGCCATCCAGGTAATGACTGCGATGATGTGGAACGCCTTGATCCATGGATAGAGATAGGAAAGCATTTTTCCTGGAATACCTTTCTGGTGAGACTTAGGCCTTTTCCCCACTCATAAAAGAATAAGTATGAAAAGATAGTGGTGGTTGTAGTGCTGTGGACAACGGGGATCACCGCAATTCAGCGGATGTCCCCAAATCCGCTTCCCTCACATCGCGATGTGGAAATCTTTCACGAAATTTCCTGCATGGCGTGCGCTGCGCTGAATAACAAAATTATATCAACGGGTTAGAAAGGGGTCTTCCAAGGACGAATCTGTGCATAACTCGTGGGAAACTTTTCCTTGCCAGCCCTGGCGACCGATTCCTCAACAGGCCGTTAAAGCCGGATGGGATTCCACGCACAGGGGACAAGGTCTTGCCAACTGGTCGAAAAGGGGGTCATTTCCCGGGCCAAAGGCAGATGCCTGTGGATTGCGCACCGGTTATCCCGCGCTTCTCCACACCCACCGGGGGAGGAATCGGTTTGGCGAAGCCGTCGGAGCGCATCTCGATCCTGCTCGTGTCGGATTCTACTGGCGAAACCGTCAGCGCAGCGGCGCGCGCGGCCATCAGCCAGTTCGGCTGGGTCGAGCCCCGGTTCGAGCTTTATCCCTTCGTCCGCAGCCGCAAGGATCTGCAACGCATCGCGCCCGAGGTGTTGCAACGCGTATCGCTGCTGGCCTTCACCATCGTGGACCCGGACCTGAAACAGGCCGCACAGGACCTTGCGCGCGAGGCTGACATCCCCAGCGTCGCCCTGCTCGACCCGCTGCTAGACGGGATCGCGCGGGTGCTGGGGGCCGCGCCCTCGACCCGGCCCGGGCAGCAGTACCAGGTCGATACCGACTATCTTGGAAGGATCTCGGCGATCGATTTCGCCATCGCCCACGACGACGGCCTGACCGAGGATTACCTTCTGTCCGCCGATGTGATCCTCGTCGGCGTCAGCCGCACGTCAAAGACGCCGACCTGCATCTACCTTGCCTACCAGGGGATAAAGGCCGCCAACGTGCCGTTGGTGCCGGGTCAGGATCCACCCGCCGAACTGATGACCGCGATCAACGCGGGCGTGCCGGTGGTCGGGCTGATCGCCAGCGCTGCGCGCCTGGCGCAGGTCCGCCAGACCCGGCTGCGCGCCCTTGGCCAGCCGCCGGGGCGGAACTATTCCGAACGCGAACATATCGAGGAAGAGCTGGTTACCGCCCGTCTGCTGTTCGAACGTTATCGCCTGCCGGTGATCGACGTCACCCGCCGCTCGATCGAGGAAACCGCCGCCTCGATCCGCCAACTGATCGGACCCCAGAAATGACCGACCCCGTCCTGCTTGCCTCGGCCTCGGCCGCACGTGCCGCGATGCTGCGTGACTGCGGCGTCCCGATCGAGACGCAGCCCGCCCGCATAGACGAGGCGGCGGTCAAGGCCGCCATGCTGGCCGAGGACGCGCCGCCGCGCGACATTGCGGACACGCTTGCCGATCTGAAGGCGCAGCGCATCGCGCAACGCAATCCCGGCCGGCTGGTGCTGGGCGCAGACCAGGTCCTGGTGCAGGCGGGCACGCTTTACGACAAGCCTGCCGACCTGGACGAGGCTCGCGCCCAACTGTCAGCCCTGCGCGGGCAGGCGCACGAATTGCTGTCCGCAGCGGTGATCTATGAAGGCGGCCGCCCGGTCTGGCGGCACATCGGCCGGGCGCAATTGATCATGCGCGCGTTCTCGGACGCGTTCCTCGATGCCTATATCGACCGGCACGGCGATGACCTGCTTGCCACAGTCGGCTGCTATAAGCTCGAAGCCGACGGCGCCTGCCTTTTCTCGCGTGTGCAAGGCGACTATTTCTCGGTCCTGGGACTGCCACTTCTGGAGGTGTTGCAGTTCTTCAGAACCAGAGG
>JBFHFG010000337.1:0-4348 GCA_041583815.1 Halovulum sp. | reverse complement strand
TGCTATATCGGCATGGGGCTATTCGGGCAGGGCACTGCGCTGGCGGTTGCCCTGCTGGCACCTGTGGCCGTCCTGGGCACGATGCTGGGCGTCTGGGCGCACCGGTTCGTGCCGGAACGCGCCTTTTTCGGGACCCTCTACGTTCTGCTGACCGTGGCAGGCGCCCGGCTGATCTGGGTCGGGCTGAGCTGATCTCAGACCGGCTCGCCCGGGGCAAGGTCCGGTGGTGGCCCGACCTGCCAGCTTTCCCCTGCGGCAATCAGGCAGGACCGGCCATCCGGCAACGTCAGCAGGATCGTCCAGGTCCCGGTGTTGCGCGAGGCATAGACCTCGATGATGCCCCGGCTGTCGCTGAGCCCGGCTCCGGTGCGTTCCTCGCCATAGTTGGCGCGCAACCGTTCCACCACCGCGTCGCGTTGACCGCAGGCTTGTGGCGGGGTGCCGTCCGCCAGCGCAGGGGTGGTCGCGGCGCACAGAAGGGCGCCAAGCAGTCTTTGGATCATCCTGATCCCCCTTTCTGTCTGGCCGCCGTTCGTTCGGCGGCATTGGTGGTCACGGTCAGGGTGATAGGAAAGCTGCAAGATTGCGTTAACCGAGCGTGCGCTGGTCCAGACCTTGCGCAACGGGGGGGAGGGGCACGAAAAACAGTTCGTGATGCCAATGTGTTAGAGCGCAATTCCATTTGCAATTCCGGCCTGTATGCCGTATTATGTTGCACCGCAACATGCGGATTGCGGAAATTCAGATCGCGGAAACACGGAGGCTGCGGAATTGTACCCATTCAGATCCGTGCTCTACATGCCCGGCTCCAACCAGCGCGCGCTGGAGAAGGCGCGCGGCCTTCCCGCGGATGCGCTGATCCTGGACCTTGAGGACGCGGTCGCGCCGGATGCCAAGGATACGGCCCGCAAGCTTGTCGCCGGGGCTGTGGCCGAAGGTAGCTATGGTTCGCGAAGACTTCTGATCCGCATCAACGGCCTGGACACGCGCTGGGGCGCCGAGGATCTGGAGGCCGCGCTGTCGGTCCGGCCTCATGCGATCCTGTTGCCGAAGGTCGCGCGGGCGCGGGATGTCGCTGTCATCGCCGATACATTGTCGGCGGCGGACCCGCGGCATCCGACCGAGCTTTGGGCGATGATCGAGACCCCGCAGGGCGTTCTGAATGCGGCCGAGATCGCGCGCGCGCCGCGGATGGCCGGGTTCGTCATGGGCACCAATGACCTCGTCAAGGACCTGCGGTGCCGAAACCGTGCTGATCGGCTGCCCTTGATGGGGGCGCTGTCGCACTGCCTGCTGGCCGCACGCGCCGCCGGGATCGTCTGCCTGGATGGCGTCTACAACGCCTTCCGCGACGAGGCCGGGCTGCGCAGCGAATGCGAGCAGGGCCGCGACCTGGGGTTTGACGGCAAGACGCTGATCCATCCGGCGCAGCTGGCCATCGCCAACGACGTGTTCGCCCCCACCGAAGAAGAGCTTGCTACCGCCCGCGCGCAGGTCGAGGCGTACGAGGCGGCGCGCGCGCGGGGCGAAGGTGTCGCCGTTCTGAACGGTCAGATCGTCGAGAACCTGCATGTCGAAACCGCCCGTCAGACGCTTGCCAAGGCGCAGGCGATCGCGGATATGGGCTGAGGCGACACGCGAAGGAGGCGGTGATGCTGGTATTGATCCTGGGCGTGGCCCTCTGGTGGGCGGCGCATCTGTTCAAGCGCATTGTTCCGGGCCCCCGTGCCGCCATGGCTGAACGGATGGGCGACGCATCCAAGGGTGTGATCGCCGGGGCGCTGCTGCTTTCGGTGGTCCTCATTGTGATCGGCTATCGCACCAGCGACTTCATTCCGGTCTATGAGCCGCCAGTCTGGCTGCGCCATCTGAACAACCTGCTGGTCTATGTCGCGGTGGTGCTGTTCGGGATGGGTTCATCCAAGGGCCGTATGCGCAGCTGGTTCCGGCACCCGATGCTGATGGGAATGGCCCTTTGGGCGTTTGCGCACCTGCTGGTGAACGGTGACCTGTCCTCGGTGATCCTGTTCGGCGGCCTTCTGGTCTGGGCGCTGGTAGAGATCCCGGTCATCAACGCGGCTGAACCGGCGTGGACGCGCCCCGAACCGGGCCCCGCCAAAGGCGATGTGCGCCTGTTGGTGATTGCTGCTGTCCTGTACATCGTCATCGGCCTTGTCCACGGCTGGATCGGCCCAAGCCCGTTCGGAGGAATGTGATGCGCGCCTATCGTCTGCTAACCGAAGAAGATACCTCGGCCTTCTGCCACAAGGTGACGAAGGCGCTGTCTCTCGGGTGGGAGCTTTACGGTGATCCGCAGTACGCCTTCGACGAGGCCAAGGGCGTGATGCGTTGCGCCCAGGCGGTCATCAAGGATGTCGACGGTACCTACGATCCGGACAAGCGCCTGGGGGATCTGTGATCCCATGACCAAGACGAACGCCGGCCATTTCTTCGAGGATTATCGATTGGGCCAGGTGTTCGAGCACGCCACGCCCCGCACCCTGACGGCGGGCGACCGGGCGCTGTACACAGGGCTGTATCCCACGCGCTTCGCGCTTTACTCGGCCGACAGTTTCGCCCGCGCCTGCGGGTTGCCGCAAAGCCCGATCGAGGATCTGGCCGTGTTCCACACGGTATTCGGCAAGACTGTTCCGGATATATCGCTGAACGCCGTGGCGAACCTGGGCTATGCCGAGGGGCGCTTTCTTTCCCCGGTCTATCCGGGCGAGACCCTGACCGCGCAGTCCGAGGTGATCGGGCTGAAGCAGAATTCGAACGGCAGGACCGGCATCGTCTGGGTCCGCACCTCGGGCTATGCCGACGCGGGGCGCGAGGTGCTCGAATATTGCCGCTGGGTGATGGTGCGTAAGCGCGACCCGATGGCGCCGGCGCCCGAAACCAAGGTGCCGCACCTGGCCGAATCGGTGCCGGCTGCGGGTCTCGTGATCCCGAAGGGGCTGGATTTCGGCGCTTACAACGACGTTCTGGCAGGATCGCCTCATCGCTGGGATGACTACTCGATCGGGGAACTCATCGATCACGTGGACGGCGTGACCATCGAAGATGCCGAGCACATGATCGCCACCCGGCTGTGGCAGAACACGGCGAAAGTCCATTTCGACACCGGAGCGCGCGAGGATGGCAAGCGCCTGGTCTATGGCGGTCACGTTATCAGCTTGGCCCGTGCGTTGTCGTTCAACGGACTGGCCAATGCGCAGATCGTGGGCGCGATCAACGCGGGCGCTCACGCAAACCCCTGTTTCGCGGGCGATACCGTTCACGCGTGGAGCCAGGTTCTGGACAAGGCGGAAACCGTGCGCAAGGACGTGGGTGCGCTGCGGCTGCGGCTGGTCGCGACCCGGGGCCGCGCCGAACCCGGAGAGTTGCGGGACGAAGATGGCCGCTACCGCGACCATGTGTTGCTGGACCTCGACCTGTGGGCTCTGGTACCGAGATAGCCAAGATCCCGCGAAACAGGCGGGACGCGAACATTCGCTTCGGGCGCGATACGGCCGCAGGTTGTGGCCGCGCGTTCAATTGAACTACCATCCGCGCGGGACTTTCACCCCGCGACGCAAGAGGAACAAGGATCGCACATGGCCGACGTCGATCGCGGCAATCGCCCGCTGTCTCCGCACCTGACCGTCTATCGTCCGCAATGGACCTCGGTAAGCTCGATCCTGACCCGGATCACCGGGAACGCCCTGCTGGTTACCGGCCTGCTGATCGTCTGGTGGTTCCTCGCGGCCGCAACGTCGGAAAGCGCCTTTGCCACCGCGGACTTCGTTCTGACCTCGTGGTTCGGCGACCTGGTCATGTTCCTGTCGCTGCTGGGCATCTGGTATCACTTCCTGGCCGGACTGCGGCACCTGTACTGGGACAGCGGCCGCGGGCTCGAGATCAAGACCGCCGAGATGCTCGGCAAGGGCTGCGTCATCGGCTCGGTCGTTCTGACCCTGCTCACTATCATCATCGTCTGAGGGGATCGGATCATGGCATTCCTGACCGCACGCAAGCGCGCCGAAGGCATGGGCGCCGCCGGGGGCGCGACCGAAGCTCACTGGAACATGACGATCAGTTCCGTGGCGCTGGCGATCCTGACGCCGCTGTTCATTCTCAGCTTCGGCTCGATCCTGGGTGCGTCCCATGAAGAGGTCGTCGCCTATTACAACCGCCCCTATCCGGCGATCGTCGCGGCGCTGTTCTTCGCCGTCGGCTTCATGCACTTCAAGAACGGCGTGAAGGTGATGATCGAGGATTACGTCGGCGGCCTTGCCCGCGAGGTCTGGATCATCGCCATGACCTGCCTCTCCTACGCCGCGGCCGCGGTGGCCCTTTTCGCAATCGC
>JBFHFG010000336.1:0-4353 GCA_041583815.1 Halovulum sp. | reverse complement strand
GGCTGGGCCGGCAGGAAGTTGTGCAGATAATACTGCCGGCGCCGGCTGTCCCATTCCCAGGCCGGGCCGCCGAACATCGAGAGCCAGTTGTTGGGCGGCGTGCCGTCGGGCTTCGGATCCGCCCAGACATACCAGTTTGCCTTGGAATTCGAACGGCTTGCGCGGCTTTCCTTGAACCAGGGATGTTGATCCGACGTGTGCGAGAGCACGAGGTCGATCATCACCTTGAGGCCACGTTCATGCGCCTCGGCAATCAACTGGTCGAAATCCGCGAGCGTGCCGAACATCGGGTCGATGTCGCGGTAATTCGAGACGTCATAGCCGAAGTCCAGCATCGGCGAGCGGAAGAAGGGCGAGATCCAGATCGCATCCACGCCCAGGCTGGCGACATACGGCAGCCGGTGGATGATCCCCGAGAGGTCCCCGATCCCGTCGCCATTCGAATCCTGGAACGAGCGCGGATAGATCTGGTAGATCACCGCGCCGCGCCACCAGTCGGGGTCGGATTTCAGCTTGCCGTGCTCGCTGACGGGCATCGATATGTTCATCGGCTTCGTCCCTGTACGGTTTCGATTCGGCCCCTTCGCCTTGCTTTTGGTACCTGACCAACGCGTTCCGGCTGGTCAACCCGCAGGCACCTGACCGGTCAATGTAAGGGCCGACAATGCGTCCTGCGACCGTTTTATGGTCATTTCGTGGGCAAAATGATGGATATGCGGGCCGGCCACACCAGGCAGCCAGACCGTTTGCCCGCGACCGTCCGGCACACTATCCTCGGCCTGAACCCACCGGAAGGAGCCGACATGGTTGCCCCGATCGCCCCCATTGCCTGGACCGCGCTGCGCGTCGGCGCGGTCGCGGCCGCCGCCTGGTACATCAACCGCCGTGCCCAGCCCATGCCCAAGCACGCCTGGCGGGAGCGGGCGCTGAACGACCTGCCACAGGGGGTCGACCTGACCCGCGACCAGAATGCGGACGAGACCAACACCCACGGCTCCGCCCGGGTGACCCGGCGGTTTCGCCTGGGCCAGGGTGGCGCGCTGGAAATCGACATCGCCGGAATGGGCCGTCTGCGCGTCCGCCGGACCGACTGAAGGAATTGAAATGCTGACGCTTTATCTGAACCCCGCTTCTCCGTTCGCGCGCAAGGTGCGAGTGGTCGCGATGGAATGCGGGCTGGCCGACGATATCGCGCTGGAGCAGGTCGGCGGGCATCCGACCGATCCCGGCACCATGCCGGTGCAGCGCAACCCGCTGGGCAAGATTCCCACGCTGGAGCGACCTGACGGCCCCGCGCTACACGACAGCCGTGTGATCTGCCGCTACCTGGATCACCTGGGCGGCGGGCGGCTGTACCCCGACCCGCCCCGCCTGTGGGAGGCGCTAACGCTGGAATCCATGGCCGATGGCATTTGCGACGCCGCCGTGCTGATGGTTTACGAGACCCGCTCGCGCGCGCTGGACAAGCAGGATCAGAACTGGGTCGAGGCGCAGTGGACCAAGATCGCGCGCACGCTGGACACGCTCGAGACGATCTGGATGCCGACACTGCACGGGCCGTTGAGCGCGGGGGCGATCGCGATGGGATGCGCGCTGGGTTATCTCGACCTGCGGCACGAGGGGCGCGGCTGGCGCGACGGCCATCCCGCGTTGGCCGAGTGGTACGCCGAATTCGCGCGCCGCGACAGCATGGTCGCGACCGAGCCCAGCGCCCGCTGAACCCGACCCGCGCCCGCGCTGACAACCGTCACAGACCCGTCAGCCCCCGCACGCTAAGCTGCGGGGGGCGGCTTTGACGGAACTGCGACGGGGAAACGACCATGCCACGCAGCAACATGCGCGACCTGAGCTTTGCGACTTTCAACTTGCTGAACCTGCAGATGCCGGGCGGGCTGACCTATTCGACGACCCCGCCCTTCGCGGACGACGCCGACGGCCGGGCCAGTTATCAGCGCAAGGTCGCCTGGACGGCCGAGCAGGTGCGCAGGCTGGATGCCGAGGTGATCGGTTTCCAGGAGTTGTGGTCGGCGCAGGCCCTGACGGACGTGTTCCAGGCGGCGGGGCTGGACCGGGACTACGACCTGGTGGCCCGCGATGCCCCCGGCATGGGCCGTCCGCAGGTGGCGTTGGCGGTGCGCAAGGACCGGCACGGCAATTCCCAGCTTCTACCCGGGGCCGACTGGATCGCCGAGTTTCCGCCGGATTTCCGCTTTGACCAGCTGCGCGAAACCGACGGCGCCGAGGAAGAAATCACCGTCACGATCAACGAGTTCTCGCGCCCGATCCTGCACGCCAAGATCCAGTCCGAGGGCACATCGCCCAGGCCGCCCGAGGTTTCGGTCTATGTCGCGCATCTGAAATCCAAAGGTCCGGCACGGCTGAGCTTCGCCCATCCCCGCCCCGTCGCGCTTCAGACCTACCCCGAGATCACCAAGTCCGCCGTCGCCCACCTCCGCCGGGTGATGGAGGCCGGCGCCCTGCGCGCCCTGCTGGACGGGATGATGAAATCCGAAGACGACAGCGCGATCTCGCCCACGGTGATCCTGGGCGATCTGAACGACGACACGCTGTCGGTGACGAACGAGCTGATCTCGGACCAGCCGACCTATCGCGTGATCGAGAAAAGCACCGCCGGGCGCACCTCGGACAAGGGGCTGTTCTCGGTCGAGCGGCTGCAGCAGTACCGGTCGATGCGGCACGTCTACTACACCCACATCTACAAGCATAAGCGCGAAAGCCTGGACCATATCCTGGTGTCCGAGGAGTTCTATGACCACTCGCGCAAGCGGCACTGGTCCTTCCGCGAAATGGAGGTGGTGAACGACCACCTGAACCGCGAGGCCTTCGAGGACGAGGGCGCCTCGGACCACGGCATCGTGCGGGCCTATTTCGACTGGAACCCGATGCCGGCGGAAATCGACGTCGCGTAAACAACGGGGGCTTGAAAGGACACGGGTTTCCGATGCGCGACGCAAACCTGCGCGGGTCGGTCGGTTCTCGCATTTAACTCCGGCCCGTGGCGTGGTGTATTCTGCGCACTGACAGCGCCGGAGCACGCCATGACCAAGATCACCTTCACCCTGGATGGACGCGAAGTGACCGCCGCGCCGGGCGAAACGATCTGGCAGGTCGCCAAGCGCGAGGGCACCACGATCCCGCACCTGTGCCACAAGGATGCGCCCGGCTATCGCCCGGACGGCAACTGCCGCGCCTGCATGGTCGAAATCGACGGCGAACGGACGCTTGCGGCGTCGTGCATCCGCCAGCCGACCGAAGGCATGGAAGTGCGCAGCGAAAGCGCGCGCGCCGAAAAGGCGCGGCGCATGGTCATCGAGATGCTGATGGCCGATCAGCCCGCGCGGGATGAGGCGCGCGACGCCAGTTCGCATTTCTGGGACATGGCCGATGCGACGCAGGTCAGCGCCAGCCGGTTCCCGGCGGTGGAACCGGACCGGGTGCCGCTGCTGGACGACAGCCATGTCGCGATGCGGGTGAACCTTGATGCCTGCATACATTGCAATCTGTGCGTCCGCGCCTGCCGCGAGGTGCAGGTCAACGACGTGATCGGCATGGCGGGGCGCGGGCACGATGCGCAGATCGTCTTCGACATGGCCGATCCGATGGGCAACAGTTCCTGCGTGGCCTGTGGCGAGTGCGTGCAGGCCTGCCCCACCGGTGCGCTGATGCCCGCGACGCAGATCGACGCGAAACAGCATGGCGACAAGGGCGATTTCGACCGGGAGGTGCAGTCCGTCTGCCCCTATTGCGGCGTCGGCTGCCAGATCTCGTTCAAGATCAAGGACGACCGAATCGTGCGCGTCGATGGCGCGAACGGCCCCGCGAACGAGAACCGGCTGTGCGTGAAGGGGCGCTTCGGTTTCGACTACATCCAGCACAAGCACCGCCTGACCGTGCCATTGATCCGGCGCAAGGATGCGCCCGCCAAGGGCCTCAACGTCGATCCCGCGAACCCGTGGACCCATTTCCGCGAGGCAACCTGGGACGAAGCGCTGGACGCCGCCGCCGGTGGGCTGGCGAAGCTACGCGATACCCACGGCGGCGGCTCGGTCGCCGGGTTCGGCAGCGCCAAGTGCTCGAACGAGGAAGCTTACCTGTTCCAGAAGCTGATCCGGCAGGGCTTCGGGCACAACAACGTCGATCACTGCACGCGGCTGTGCCACGCCTCGTCGGTCGCGGCGTTGATGGAGAACGTCGGCTCGGGCGCCGTAACAGCGACCTTCAACGAGATCGAGAATGCCGACATCGCCATCGTCATTGGCGCCAACCCGACCGAGAACCACCCCGTCGCCGCGACCTATTTCAAGCAGTTCGCCAAGCGCGGCGGGGAACTGG
>JBFHFG010000335.1:0-4368 GCA_041583815.1 Halovulum sp. | reverse complement strand
GGCGTCTTCGGTCCGCGCACACGCACTGCCTTGTCAGGCTGGCAAGAGGCAACCGGACAGCCCGTCAGCGGATACCTGAACGAAGCGCAGCGTGATCGGCTGGTCGGCGAGACCGAGGCAGCCTATGCCGAGTGGCAGGAAAGCCGCCCCGCGCGAACCGCACAGCAGCCCCAGCGGGCGCAATACTATCGCGGGGCAGACGGTTGCCTGAGGGACCGCTATGGCCGCCGCGTGGGGGGGCAATCGCTACGATGCGACCTGCGCGGCCTTTTCAACCAGTTCTAGGCGCGCTCAGGCGCCCAGCGCACCGGGCTTCAGCAGCCTGACGCCATTGATCTCCCACCCGTCGGGGGTGGAGATCATTTCGTATTCCAGAAGGTGGATCGTGCCTTTCGTATCTGTGATCAGCACGGATTGGTACAGTGCCCCTGCCCGCGCCGTCAGGCCACCAAAACGGACATCGGCCGGTCGCCACACCATCGGATAGCCCTGCCGCACCATTTGCCCGAACCGGTCAGCGGTGCCGAACATGCCCTGAATCGCGGGGCTGGCAAAGGTGAAGGCGGTGTCGAAATCGTCGGCGCGGAACGCCTCGATCTGGTTGGCGATGACGTCACGGATCAACCCGTCCGTCGTCTGTGCCGGAACCGGGCCGGAAAGTGCCAGCACAAGGCCGGCCATCAGCACATGTCGTCGCATCTTCACCCCCGACTTGTTTGCCGGAAAGATATAGCGCGACGACTGCGGCGGGCGACAGAAATCGCGCCCGCCGCACTACAGGGTCAGGCGGACAGGTCCCCGACCAGCGCCGAGTCGATCAGCGCCACGGTTTCGGGCACGCCGTAAAGCGCGATGAACCCGCCAAAGCGCGGCCCCTGGCTGGCGCCCAGCAACACTTCGTAGATGGCCTGGAACCAGGCACGCAGCGGCTCGAACTCGTGCGCCTTGCCCACGGCGAACACTTCGCTTTGCAGCGCCTCGGCCTCGACCGGCCCATCCCAGGCGGCCAGCCGGTCGCGCAGGTCTTTCAGCGCCGCGGCCTCTTTCTCGTCCGGCAGCCGATAGGTCTTATGCGGCTTCACCTGCTCCTGGTAGTAGCGGACCGCACGGGCGGCAGCGGCGTCCAGCCCCGGATGCGTCTCGGGCGAGGCGTCGGCGTACTTGCGGATGAACCCCCACAGCACATCCTTGTCCTCGGCCCCGGAGGCGGAGGCCAGGTTGAGCAGCATCGAAAAGGTGATCTCCATGTCGCTGGCGGGCACGTTGCTACCGTGGATATGGAAGGCCGGGTTCGCAAACCGGCCCGCAGGGTCCTGGTCAGCATAGGCGCGCAGGTGCTGGTGGTATTCGTCCACCGCCTTGGGGATCACGTCGAAATGCAGCCGTTTCGCGGTGCGCGGCTTCTGGAACATGAAGAACTGGAGGCTTTCGGGGCTGGCATAGGCCAGCCATTCGTCCATCGAGATCCCGTTGCCCTTCGACTTCGAGATCTTCTCGCCCTTCTCGTCAAGGAACAGCTCGAACCCGTACTGCTCGGGCGGGGTGCCGCCGAGGATCCGGCAGATCTTGGAATAGATCTGCATGTTGGTGGCGTGTTCCTTGCCGTACATCTCGTAATCGACGTCCAGCGCGGCCCAGCGCATGCCGAAATCCGGCTTCCACTGCATCTTAACGTTGCCGCCGGTTACCGGCATGGTGATCTCCGTGCCATCCTCGTCGTCGAAGGTAATCTCGCCCGTCTTGGCGTTCACATCCTTCATCGGCACGTACAACACCCGGCCAGTGGACGGAGAAATCGGCAGGAAGCACGAATAGGTCGCCTGGCGTTCCTCGCGCAGGCTGGCCTTCATCACCTTCTGGATATCGTCGTACTTTTCACAGGCGCGCAGCAGGATCTCGTCGAAGCGGCCCGAGCGATAATAATCCCGCGCGCTGGCGAACTCGTAATCGAACCCGTAGGTGTCGAGGAACCGCTGCAGCATGGCGTTGTTGTGATCGCCAAAGCTGTCATGGGTCCCGAACGGATCGGGGACCGAAGTCAGCGGCTTCTGGATATGCTCCTGCAACATCTCGCGGTTCGGCACGTTGTCGGGCACCTTGCGCATGCCGTCCAGATCGTCCGAGAAGCAAAGCAGCTTGGTCGGAATGTCGCTCAACTGTTCGAACGCGCGGCGCACCATGGTCGTGCGCGCCACCTCGCCAAAGGTGCCGATGTGCGGCAGGCCCGAGGGGCCGTAGCCGGTCTCGAACAGGACATAGCCCTTTTCGGGCGGCGCCTTCTGGTAACGTTTGACCAGCTTGCGCGCCTCCTCGAAGGGCCAGGCCTTGGAACTCATCGCGGCGTCGCGCAGGGTGCTTGCGGTCATCGTTTCTTACCGGTTGTGGTGGGTTGTGGGGTCGCACCTACTGCCGCCCGGTCAGTACGTCAATGCACAGGCTGCGTTAATCGGCGCGCTTGCGCCTGCCGCGCTGCCCGAGCACGATGGGTTCAAACACCGATCAAGAGAGCAGAATCATGACCGACTCCGATACGATACCCGCCTCGTTCAGCCCGCAGGATGCGCTGATCGCGGTGATGTTCGCGGCCGCCGCGTCTGATGAGAACCCGTCGCCCCCGGAACTGCTGTGGATCCTGCGCATCGTGGAAAGCCTGCCCATATTCGAGGGTTACGACCGCGAGCGGATCCGGCAGATCGCGCGCACCGTGGTCGAACTGCTCGAGGAAGAGGACGGGCTGGACGCCCTGTTCGGACTGGTCCGCGATTCGCTGCCCGAAAGTCTGTACGAGACCGCCTACGCGCTGGCCTGCGACGTGGTCGCTGCCGACGGGCGTGCCCGCCACCCCGAACTGCGCCTGCTCGAAGAAGTCCGGGATGAACTGAACCTGGACCGCCTGCACGCCGCCGCCATCGAACGCGGCGCGCGGGCCCGCTTTGCCCACCCCAAAGCGCACGGACTGGACTAGACCGCGGGGGTGCACCGGGTCAGGCGGCCTTGTCCAGGCGCGCCTGCGCCTCTTCGCTTTCCATGCGCAGGCTTTCCTCCATCCGCTGCTGGATCAGGCGGCGGGTGCGCTTGCTGTGCAACTGCCTTGGCATCAGCCCCTTGGGGATGTACCTGTGGCAGCCGTCACTGCCGGTTAGAACGTAGTATTCCTTCTCGGCCGCGGCGATACGGTTCTCGTGTCCCGCAACGACCACGATCAGCTTCAGGCCGGTAATCCGGTCGCCGCAATCCTCCATCCCCAGCCGGTTGATGGCGCGCCAGACCAGAGTGCGGAAATTGCCGATGTCCCGGCTTTCGCCACGGCCCAGCGGCACCTGGTTGGATCGCTCCAACATGCTGCTGACATCGTCCTCCCCCAGCTCCTCGCGATCGGTGACGATGGTCGACCGGACCTTCCCGTCGATGGTCAGGTCGGCAATCACGTCGATCAGATAGACCGTCTCGGCCCCCAGGTTCGTCACGACACACTCGGCCTTGTCGCCGCGATCCGCTGACCGGTTTATGTAAATGTTCGTGCGGCGCTGGCGCTGCATTCCTGAAACGAGCAGGTGAAGGTAGATCACCCAGACCAGCGTCATCAGCCCGTTCAGGATGGTGTTGATGATCGAACTGTGGGTCGACAACCAGTCGAGCATGGCACACGTCCCTCCGGTTTGGGGAAGGGAACGCGCGGGGCGCGATATTGTTGCGCCCCGCGACCGGGTCTATGCGGCCCGTCGTTCGTCCATCCAGGCCTGGAGGGCGTCGATCTGAGGCTTGTCCAGGCGCAGGCCCAGTTTGGTTCGGCGCCACAGCACGTCCTGTGCGGTGCGGGCGTATTCGTGGTCCATCAGCCAGGCGACCTCGCGTTCGGTCAGGGTGGCGCCGAAGTCGCGGCCCAGGTCGTCGAGGGACCTGGCCCCGGCCAGCAGTTCGCTTGCCTCGGTCCCATAGGCCTTCACCAGCCGCAGCGCGTGGCGTTCGGTCAGGAACGGGAAGTCGGCGCGCAGGCCCGACACCAGCGCATCGCGGCCATCGACCGGGAAATCCCCGCCGGGCAGCGGCGCGCCCGCGGTCCACGGCTTGCCCGCGCCCGGCGTGTGGGCGGCCAGCTTCGCCATCGCGTCCTCGGCCAGCCGGCGGTGGGTGGTGATCTTGCCGCCAAACACCGAGAGCACCGGTGCGGCGCTGTCATCCAGCGAGAGCACGAAGTCGCGCGTCGCCGCTGTCGCCGAGGTCGCCCCGTCGTCATATAGCGGGCGCACGCCAGAATAGGTCCAGACGATGTCGTCGCGGGTCACCGGTTTGGCGAAATACTCGGACGCGAACCGGCACAGGTAGTCCTGCTCGGCCTCGGTCGCGCGGGCCTCCAGCGGGTCGGCG
>JBFHFG010000334.1:0-4372 GCA_041583815.1 Halovulum sp. | reverse complement strand
TGCACCCCGGCAAAGCCCGTCGCCTTGACCTGGTCGAGGAAGGTTTCCATCCGCCGGAACGGGTCGGTGGCGCAGACCCCGGCCAGCACCGGCGTGTGCTTGACCACCGGCAGAACCTCGGCGGCCATCTCCATCACCACGGCGTTGGCATCACCATAGGGCATCAGACCGGCAAGGCTGCCGCGACCGGCCATCCGGTAGCGGCCCGAGTTGTAGATCACGATCAGGTCGATCCCGCCGGCCTCTTCGCATTTGGCCGAAAGACCTGTGCCCGCGCCCCCGCCGATGATCGGCTGGCCGTCCCGGACCATGCCGCGGAATTTCTGCATCAGCGCCGTTCTGTCGAACATGGCTCAGGCTCCTTTTCTCTGCCGCGCGGGCGCGGCGTGCAATGTGCGGAAGGTCTCGATGATCCGGGCCGCGAAGGCCGGATTGTTGATGTTCTCAGGCACGCGGATCAGCTTGCGGCTGGCGGTCTGCTGCACGGTCGCCTCCAGCGCGCGGAACAGTGCGGCGTCGGCCTCGGGGTTCCAGAAGGCGGCGCCGGGGCTGTCGAGCGCCGAGACGCCGCCCTCGGGCAGGAAAAACCGCACCGGGCCGGTCATCCGGTTCAGCCGCTCGCCGATCCAGCGGCCCATGCGGTCGTTTTCCTCGACCGTGGTGCGCATCAGGGTGATCTGAGGGTTGTGCTCGTAGAACAGGCGGCCCTTGTATTTCTCGGGCACGGTGTCTGGGGCGTTGAAATTGACCATGTCCAGCGCACCGCAGGCCCCGATATACGGACGCCCCGAGCGGATGGCCGCGCCGAACCGGTCCTCGGTCGCGGGAAAGACACCGCCCGCGATCATGTCGCAGACCTCGGTCGTGGTCAGGTCGACGACCGCCGACAGCATCCCACTGTCGAGCAGCTTCTCCATCGCGCGTCCGCCGGTACCGGTGGCGTGGAACACAAGGCAGTCGTGGTCGCGTTCCAGGTCCGCGACGACCTGCTGCACGCAGGGTGTAGTGACGCCGAACATGGTCAGGCCGATGGCTGGCCGGTCCGAGGTCTCGGGCCCGGCCTTGCGCCGTGCGGCGGCCATCGCGCCGACAGCGTTGGCGGCGTTCGACAGCACCGCGCGGGTGATCCCGTTCAACCCCTGCACGTCGGCAACCGAATGCATCATGGTGATATCGGCGGCATCCACGTATTGCGCGGTGTTGCCCGATGCGACGGTCGAGACGATCACCTTGGGAACACCCACGGGCGGCACGCGGAAGGCAGGCGCGACCAGCGCGGTCCCGCCTGAACCACCCGCCGCCAGCAGCCCGGAGGGCTGCGGCTGCGCGCGCATCCACGCCTCGAACGCCTGGGTCATCCCGGCAACCGAGGTTCCGCGATCCCCGGTAAACACCCCCGCAGCGCCACGCGGATGGAAGGCGGCGATGGCGTGGGGCGGTACCTCGGCCCCCGAGGGGCGGCCACTGGTGGACAAGTCCACCATCCGCACCGGCACCCCGTGGGCCTGGACGATATCGCGCATGAAGCGCAGCTCGGGCCCCTTGGTGTCGAGTGTGCCGCATATCAGCACAGCGGTATCCGTCGTCTGCGCAGGCGCGGCAGGGGTAATCGCGCGTGTCGCGGTCGCAGTCTCTGTCACCGTGCGGGCCGTGGCCTCGATCACGCGGACAGGGACGTCGCGGCTCCACCGCGTCGGGGTCTGCGGGTTCGAGACATAGACCCGGCGCGGACCGGTATCCGCCGCAGCTGCCGGGCGGGCCTGCGCGTTCGCGGCATCCGGCGTCTCGTCATGGGCGTGTCGCCCGACACCCAGCAGAGCCTGTTGCAGATCCCGGTCCCCGGCCAGCGTGGCGCTGTCCATGACGCGGTTGATCCGCCCGTTGACCATGATCGCCACGCGTTCGGCCACGGCACAGGCGACGCCGATGTTCTGCTCGATCACCAGCACGTCGATGTCGCCCTCCTGACCCAGGCGCACCAGCATTTCGGCGACCTGGTTGACGATGACGGGGGCCAGCCCCTCGGTCGGCTCGTCCATCACCAGAAGGCGGGGGTTCAGCAGCAGCGCGCGGCCAATGGCAAGCATCTGCTGCTCGCCGCCCGAAAGCTGCGCGCCGCCGTTGCGCCGCCGTTCGGCCAGCCGAGGAAAGACCGAATAGATGCGCTCGACGCTCCACGCGCCGCCCTTGCGTTCAACCAGCTTCAGGTGCTCGTCGACGGTCAGCGATTTCCACAACCGCCGCCCCTGCGGGACATAGCCGATGCCCAGCCGAGCCGTTTCCGCAGGGCCCAGTCCGGCGAGCGACCGACCATCCAGCGAGATCAAGCCAGATGCGACCGGCACCAGCCCCATGATCGCCTTGCACAGCGTGGTCTTGCCCATGCCGTTGCGCCCGACCACCGACATCACGCCGTGATCCAGCGTCAGATCGACGCCCTGCAGCGCATGGCTCTGCCCGTAGAACACGTTCAGATCGCGCACCGACAGGATCGGCGAACCGCTACTCCGCGTCATCGCCGCCTCCCAGGTAAAGGGCTTGCACCTCGGGGTCGTTCTCGATCTCGGCGGGGGAGCCTTCCTTGAAGATCCGCCCGTTGTGCATCATCGTCACCGACTGCGCGACGCGCAGCGCTACGTCCATGTCGTGCTCGATGATGATGAACCCCATGTGCGCGGGCAGCCCGGTCAGGATCTCGACCAGCTCACGCCGCTCGGTCGGGGACAGACCCGCCGCCGGTTCGTCGAACAGTGTGAAGCGGGGCGCCCCCGCCAGCGCCATCGCGATCTCGAGCTGCCGCTGCTGGCCATAGGACAGATTTGAAACGAGGGTGTCGCGCTCGTCTTCCAGGTGCACAACCCGCACCAGGTTTTCGGCCGAGGCCATCAATGCGTCGTTGCGCCGGGCGCGCAGCATGCTGAACCGCCCGGGGGAAACGCCCCGGCAGGCCAGGTACACGTTGTCGAGCACCGACAGCCCGGTGAACAGAAGTGAGATCTGGTAAGTGCGGCGCAGCCCACGGCGGATGCGTTCCTGCGCGGGGAAACGGGTCACGTCCTCGCCGAAAAAGCGGATAGAACCAGTCGTGGGCGCGAAATCGCCGGTGATGCAGTTGAACAGTGTCGTCTTGCCCGCCCCGTTGGAGCCAAGCACCGCACGGCGCTCGCCCGGACGGATCGTCAGGTCGATATCGCTGAGTGCGGCCAGCGCGCCGAACAGCTTGGACACGCCGCGCAGTTCCAGTGCGTTCTCGGTGCCGGTGGCCTGAAGCCGTTGCGAGACAGAGGTTGCGACGTTCATTCCGCGCCCTCCCGCTCGCGCCCGGTCAGCGGGTCGCGGTTCAGGCTGTCGCGCCAGCGCGCCCACAGCCCCAGCAACCCGTCGGGCGAGCAGAACACGATGACAAGGAAGCTCAGGCCCACCAGCAGCTGGAACCGCTCGCCGCTGAGCCCGACCGCAAGCAGCGCATCGGTCGCGAAGGTCTTCAGCAGCACGTAGATGAACGCGCCGATGAACGGACCGATGGGGTGGCGCAGGCCGCCGATCACCGCGATCACCAGTATGTCGATGGCCGGGCCGATGCCCACCGTTCCCGGCGAAATCTGCGCTGACTGCCAGGTCAGAAGGATGCCGCCGATACCAGCCAGAACGGCGGCGAAGGCATAGGCGGCGACCCGGTGCGCGGTCACGTTGAAGCCAAGCGCGGCCATCCGGCGCGGATTGTCCCGCACGCCCTGAAGTGCCAGCCCGAACGGCGCGCGCGCCACATAGAGCACCGCGCAGAAACAGGCCACCCCCCAGAACAGCGTCAGGTAGTAGAACGCGGTCGGCTGCCGCCAGTCGACACCGAACAGGTGCGGCGGCAGGACCGAGTTGAAGCCCTGAAAGCCGTTGAAGATGTCGTAGTTCTGCCGGGTGAAGTAGAAGAACGCCGCCGCGATGGCGAGGGTGATCATGATCGTGTAGATCCCCTCGGTCCGCGCCGAGAGCCAGCCGATCAGCGAGGCGAACGCCACGGCGATCAGCAAAGCCAGCGGGATCGTGATGAACCAGGGCCAGCCTTGCGAGATGTTGTCGATCGCGCTGTCACCCAGGATCGCGACCATGTAGCCCGCGAGCCCGGCAATCGCCATCTGCGACAGGCTGACCATGCCGCCATAGCCGCCAAGGAACATCAGGCTCAGCCCGATCATGCCCAGGATGAAAGTCCAGCCGAAGATTTGGAACAACACGAAATCGCTGGCGAAGACCGGCATGATCAGCAACAGGATCGCCAGCAGCCAGTAGGCGCCGGGAATGCGCTGCATCCAGCGGGGAAAGCCCGCTGTCTCGACTTCTTCGCGGCTGCGGACTGTGGTCAGGTCGGCCACGG
>JBFHFG010000333.1:0-4385 GCA_041583815.1 Halovulum sp. | reverse complement strand
TGGCTGACCCGCAACAAAGGCCGGAGGTAGGGCAACCCGCCTCCGGCCCGCTGCCATGGCTGCCGCGTCAGGGCTGCTCCTCCTGTCGCTGGTAGCTGGAGGCGGCGATCAGCGAACTGCGGCGGGTGATGTCGACCAGCGTCGGCGTCGCCACGCCGGGCGGTGACAGGTCATCAGCGGACAGCCGATTACCCGGCGCATCGACGACCCCGATCAGGATCAGGAAATCGCGCTGCGGCGTGATCAGGCTGGCAGTCAGCGAATTCGCGGGATCGAATGCGTAGTCCAGGTCGAACTCGAACCGGGCCGGGCGCGGCATCCGGGCATCGACGGGCCGCCCCGGATGCTCGGACCCCAGGTGCAGCAAACTCGCCGACACCGCCGCCGGCATCGGGTTGCCGTTGACCACCGCGAGGATCGCCGCCCGCTCGTTTGCCGACACAGGCATATCCTCGATCGCATCGGTAATCACCGGGATGACCGGGCGGTTGATCCACGCAAACAGGTGAACCGTGATGTCGTTCGGATCGATGGGCTGCAACACGCGGTGATGCACCAGCACCTCGGCGATGTTCGCCGGCCCTGCAAGGTCCAGCCGCGTTCGGTACAATCGGTGACGGCTTGTGATGTCGGCGTTCACCTCGCGGTGGAACGTGTCCGGCTCGGTCAGTTCGATCCGACCGTCCATGTGATCGCCCACCACGTCGGCGCGCCGTTCGTAGTTCCACGCCAGGATATCCGGGCTGGAGGCATGCTCGTGCCCCAAACTGGTGGCACCGGTATAGGGGTTTGTGTCCTGGGGCGGGATCGGCCGGCGTCCGCTGTCCAGCTGGAACGTCCGCAGATAAGGCCGGCCGACGCTGTCGGGCGCGGTGCCGATATCGAATTCCCACACCCCGCGCGAAACAAGGGCCGCGCGCAACAGCTTGGTCTGCACCGGGCCGATGCCCCCGAACGCGGGGCGGGTTTGCGTATGGATCGACAGATCCTCGACGATGGTCTGCGGCAAGCCGTCGAAATACGGCTCCCATGTCCAGCTGGGTCGCCAGCGCGGCCCGTCCGGGTCGGGATTGGCGGGGTCCGGCGGGATCTCGGACAGGGTCAGACGCCCGCGCCAGACGCCGATCTTGGTTCCGACATAAACGTAGTCGTGCCGATTCGGGTCGGACATTGAGCCCGAATCACCGAAATCCGGCAGGCCGTCGGGATCGACGATGACGCTGTGCGCGCTGGCCCGTGCGCCCGCCGTGCCGCCCCCGGCGTCGACCGGGGCCGTCAGAAGGCCGGTCGGATACCAGCGACCTTCGCCGTCGCACCACCACAGCGTATCGTATTTCTCGACGATCTGCGGCGGGCCGCCGCCATCGGGCCGCTTGGTCTTGCCGGTCGTGGTGACATAGCAACTGCCCTGCGCCGCCACGTGCGAGGCGACATCGGTGAACGCCAGCCCCTTCGGCTTGGGCAGGTACTTCAGGAACGTCGCGGGCAGGTCGTCTTCGGCATACTTGTCCTTGGGGCGCTTGCCACTGATCCGTGCATCGTCCTCGTCGGTCCAGTCGGCACCGTCGCCATCGCCGTTGACCGTCAGCCGGAACCGGTACAGGCCGTCATAACTCAGCGCCAGCACCGTGGCGCCGTTCATCACCTTGTCGCCGCTGCCCGCCAGCGTGGTCTCGACCCCCGGGGCGGCAAAGCGCACGACGCGGAATTTCTCGATCTTGTCCTGCCCGGCCCCGAAGAAGATGGCGTCGTCCGGATCGTCGCCCGAGGGGATAGTGACCCAGTTCGGCGCGCCTGCCGCGCCCCAGTCCTGCGAGTACCACAGGCGGTCGGTGCCGAGGCAGACCTGCGCGGCGTCCCCCGGCCCTGGGGCGGCGGCGGCCTTGGAATAGAAGTACGACCGTTCCCAGGTTTCCTCCTCGTCCTCGAATTTCGGCGATTTCATCACGCTGTCCAGTCGCGCCAGCGCGGTTTCGGAATGGGCCTCGCGGAAGCCCCAGTCAGCATAGGTGTACTGTTCCAGGATCTTCGTGGGCTTGGCCGGATGATAGGCAACCCCGCCGCCGTCGCCCCCGGTCCGCCGATGCCAGACCGTATCGCCCGTTTTCTGAATGACCGCGTTGTCCTGCAGACCCGCCAGCATCGATCCGTCAAGCGTCGGGTGGCTGTCGATATACCCCGGCTCGGTTACCGCCAGCCCCAGGTTGACCGGCTTCGCGGGGTCATTGCCCTGTCGCAGGAACACGCCGCCATCGCAGGCGATCCACAACCCGTTGGGCCGCACCCGCATCTGGTGCACATCGGCGTGGACCCGTTGCCCGAAGAACGTGTCGTCATCCCCCGGACTGGTTTCGTTGGCGATATCGAAATCGGCGCGGAAACCGCCGTCGAACGCCTCGACCGTCAGCTTGTGCAGTGACGCGTCGCCATTGCGGAAAGACCCGCCGATATAAACGGTATCCTTGCCCGGATCGGTGTCGGGATCGACGGCGATGGCCATGTCGTAATGCGACTGGTCGCGGCTGATCCGCAGGCCCAGGAACTCGTCCTTGATGTGCTTGTCCGAGGCGAACACCCCGCGCGGCACGTCCGCCACGAGGTGCGACGTCACGTTAGACCCCGCGATGCCGACCCGCCACAACCCGCAATGGCCAACGCCGCGCCCGTCGCGCTTGCCCAGCACGTAAAGGCGGTTGTTGATCCCTCGTGGTTGACACAACGCCAGCCGCTTGTAGCTGGTGCCGCCATCATAGAGGTCGTGCAGGTCGATCCGGGTGAAATCGCCGGTGGGGCCGTCGGGCGCGTGGAACAACCCCTCTTTCCCGCTCGACGTCACCAGCCCGACCCACAGGCCCGAGGACGGGCTCCACAACGCGTCTGTGAAAATCAGCTTGTCGTCCGCATCGTGGTCGAACTGGGTGCGCGGCACTTCCTGCCAGTCGGCACCCGCGACGAAGTTGCCGGACCGGAAATACAGCCCGTTCGATGTCGCCGCGACCAATTCCACCGGGTTCCCGGGCACCGCGAAGCCGGGATTGCGCGCCAGGCGGTAGATGCCCTTGCCCAGCATCTGCGTGCCGCCCTCGACCTGCCAGGGAATGCCGCCCACGCTGGACAGCACCGTGTCGATCGGGCCTTCCAGCTTCAGCACGCCGATGCCGCCATGCTTGCCGCCAGGCGCGGGTGCCAACCCCGGCCGCAACTCGCCGGTGCCGGCATAGACGATATCCCCTGCCGGGTCGTCATTGTCGCCACCGTCGCGGCCGAATTCCACGTGCAGCGCGCCGATCGTCAGCGACAGTTGTGCACGCTCGCCCGCCGCAACCATGCCGGGCTGGATGCCCCAGGACCCGACCGGCCGCCAGGCGCCATGATCCTCATGCCAGTACCACACGCCGCCGTTGGCGCTGGCGGCATAGGCGCGCGTGCCCTCGCGGTTGACGAACAGTTCGCGCACCCGTCCCGCCACCATGGGCGAGCCGGTGGCCTGCCCCTTCAGCAGCGCCGACGGCCCCAGCGGCAACCACGGTCCCGGCGCGTTGGCCCGCGCCGCCACCAGCGCGCGCAGCTGGTCCAGCCAGTCCGTGAACCCGAAGATCCCGTCAATGTCGCGCAGGCCGAGGTTGTACTCCTCGCGGCCGGTGCGCAGGTCCGAGGATTTTGCCAGGTCGCGGGGCCAGTCGTATCGCATCACTCGCCTCCGTCATTCGGGTTCGGGGCGATCCGGACGTATCCCTCCTCGACGCGGACGCGCCCCTGCGGCAGCAATGCGGCCTGTGTCGCCGACAGGATCGGATCGTCACGCCAGGTGATCGGCGTATCGCGCCTGACCCAGGTCTGGTCTGCGCCGAACGCCGCGATCTTCGGCAGGCGCACCTTGTCCGGGTCGATCAACACCGGACCTATCCGCGCCGAGGGCGCGATTTTCGACAGCCCCGGCGCAACCCAGTCCCGCAGAAGCTCCAACGATTTGCGCGGCAGCAGGCCCGAGGTCGCGTTGATCCGGGCGTAGGGATGCATCAGCAGCGTCAGGCGCACGATCTGTCCCACGTGCACCTGCAGGTCCCGCGCTTCCGAGATGTAGGGGCTTTCCAGCGGCGAGGGCTGCGGAAGAAAGTCCGCCCGCAGCCCGGCCCCGATCTGCCCCAGCAGGGCGCGGTAGCCAATGCCGAACCGGCTGGCACGAGTGTTCTGGCCCACCTGTGTCTCGACCAGGTGCAGCCGGGTGTAATCATTGTTGATGTAGAACCCATACAACCCGTCATGCGCCTTCGAGATTTCGCCCAGGCGCACCGGGAAGGCGATGGATTTCAGCCGGTCGCGCACCTTCTCGGCCAGCAGGTGCGCGGTCAGGGCGTCTGCCTCGTCGCCATAGGCGCCGGTCT
>JBFHFG010000332.1:0-4387 GCA_041583815.1 Halovulum sp. | reverse complement strand
CACGAGAAATGCGGCAGAAATGAGGCGTTCACGGTATGTTGCGAGGTTTGTGTAGGGTCCTGCCAACATGTTGTGCTGAGGATTTCAAATAATGCGATTTGTAGATGTGTCTGACCGGCGATCCCGCTTGCTGATCCGCGTGCCGGGGGCGGCGCGGGCTGTCAGCGACTCTGGCCGGCACCCGTGACGGGGTGTGGCGCCGCGACTGGCAGGGCGCTGGATGGCGTGCGGATGCGGCGCTACGCGGTGCTGGGGCGCGGTCTGGCCGGTCAGCGCGCTCTGGTGCTGGACCGGGACGGGGCGCGGCTGGTCAGCGGGCTGCGACAGGCCGGGGCGCGGCCCACGGTTCACTGGCCCGAGCCGGAAGTGCCCGCAAGCAGTCCTGCCGGGCGGCGCGATCTTCTGCCGTTCCGCGAGGCCAGTTTCGACATCGTCCTGTGCCCGGCGCTGTCCGCGCAGCCGCTGCCGGTGGAGCCGCTGCTGGCCGAGGCCGCCCGCGTGCTGCGCAACCGGGGGCGGCTGGTCTATGACGCTGTGAACGCCACGGCGCTGGCGCGGCTGGTCCTGGGGCGGTCGCACGATCCCGCCCGTTTCATTGGTCCGGCCGAGATGCGCGAGATGCTGGAGGCGGTGGGCCTGGTTCCCGGCGCGGTCATGGGGCTTGGGCCGCGCGCGCTGGTGCCGCCCGCGCTGACCGCCGTTGCCTATGCGGGCGTTGCCGTGGCCGACAAGCCCGGTATCTACTAAGTCTCCAACCCGTAAAGCGTGCCGAACTTGTCGTGCAGATAGGCGACCAGCGGGGCGGCGGTGGGCGCGTGGCCCACGGCACGCGCGATCAGGTCTGCCGGGGGCAGGGTGTTGGCGGGCCGGTGGATCCGTGCCGCCAGCCAGTCGAGCGGGCCCGACAGGTCGCCCCGCGCGATTGCCGCGTCCAGCTCCGGCAGGTCGTTGCGCATCGCCGCGAACAGTTCGGCGGCATAGATGTTGCCCAGCGAGTAGGTCGGGAAATAGCCGAACAGGCCTTTCGGCCAGTGGATGTCCTGCAGCACGCCCTGGGTCGGCGTAGGCACGTCGCGCCCGAAATCGGCGCGAAACGCCTGGTTCCAGGCGTCTTCCAGATCGGCCACGTCGAGACTGCCGTCGATCAGTGCCGCCTCGAGCCGGGCGCGCAGGATGACGTGCAGGTTGTAGTGGACCTCGTCCGCCTCGGTGCGGATGAAGCCGGTCTCGACCCGGTTCATTGCGGCATGAAGCATCTGCGGATCGGCGGGGGCGGCGTCGGGGAAGTGCTGCGCCATCAGCGGCTGCAGGAACTCGGCGAAGGGGCGTGAGCGGGCGATCTGGTTCTCCATCATCCGGCTCTGGCTTTCGTGCACGCCCATAGAGGCGTGGGTGCCGATCGGCTCGAACAGGGTGTCGGCGGGCATAGTCTGGTTATAGACCGCGTGGCCCGTCTCGTGGATCGTGGAGAGCAGGCAGTTCAGCGGGTCGGCCTCGTCGACACGGGTGGTGATGCGCACGTCGCCGCCCTGGCCCGAGCAGAACGGGTGCGCGGCAAGGTCGATCCGGCCCGCGTCCAGCGCATAGCCGAAGACCTGCGCCACCTGTCGCGCCAGCGCCAGCTGGGCCTGTGCGGGGTAGTGCCCCTGCAACGGTGCGGGCGCCGGGCGGTCGGCAATGGCCTCGCGCAGGGTGGTCAGTGGTTCGCGCAGCGCCTCGAGCATCGGCAGCAGAACATCCGCCGTCATCCCCGGTTCGTAATCGTCGAGCAGTGCGTCATAGGGTGCCTGTCCCGGATCAGCCAACGCCTGCGCCTCGTCGCGTTTCAGCGCGACGATGTCACCCAGGGCCGGGACCAGCAGCGCCGCGTCCTGCGCCTTGCGCGCCTCGACCCAGGCGGTGACACCGGCGGCGGTGGCGCGGGCCAGCGCCGCGCCCAGGCCCTGTGGCAGGCGCGTGGCGCGCCGGTACGAACGCCGGATCAGCGTGACATTGCGCCGGGCGGGGGCGGGCAGGGCGGCTTCGTCGATCCTGTCCAGCCACTCGCCCAGCCGCGGATCGGTGGCGCGGGCATGGATCGCCGTGGACAGCGCCGCCGCCTGTTCGGCGCGCATCGTGGCCCCTCGTGGCGGCATCATGGTTTCCTGGTCCCAGCCCAGCAGCTCGTCGGCCTGCATCAGGGCGACGGTCTCGCGGGTATGGGCGATCAGGGCGTCGTAATCGGAGGTCATGGAGGTTTTCCCGGCTGGGGTGGCGGATCGCCGCCGAGCCTAGCGCCGTGCGCGGCGGCTGCAAGCTTGCGTGGCGGCGAAGGTGCAGGCAGGCTGGTGAGCGAACAGCGACACGGGTCGCGACAGAAACAGCGCCCGGACGCGTACAAGTCGCGTAACCGTCGCGCACAACAGGCAGACAGCCCGGCAGGAGCAATCACATGACCCCGCTGCCCACCGCCCTTGCGGCGATTCGTTTCGGCTATGGACTGCATCCCGGCCAGCGTCCCCCGGATGGACCCGGGGCGCTGATGAAGCAGCTGCGCGACGCCCGCAAGACAACGCCTGCCGACAGTCCCGACATCGCGGACCGGCTGGACATGCTCGAGGCGCAGTTCGACGCGCGGAAGATGCTGCGCGCCAAGAAGGACGGCGCCGAGGATGCGATCAAGACCAGCGGCCGGGCGATCGTCGGCACGATCATGGACGACAGCCGCCGGCTGGTGGCGCGGGCGATCGGCTCGGACGCGGGGTTCCACGAGCGGCTGGCGATGTTCTGGACCGACCATTTCGCGATCGAGGCGGGCAACCGCCGCCGTGCGCTGCTGACCCATGACATGATCGAACGCGCGGTCCGGCCCAACGTGACCGGCCGGTTCGCCGACCTGCTGAAGGCGGTGGTCAAGCATCCGGCGATGCTGACATACCTGAACCAGGTGCGGTCGATCGGGCCGAACTCCACCGTCGGCAAGCGCGGCGACCGGGGCCTGAACGAGAACCTGGCGCGCGAGATCCTGGAATTGCACACTCTGGGCGTCGATGCGGGCTATTCGCAGAAGGACGTGCGCGAGTTCGCCGAGCTGCTGACCGGTCTTGCGCTGGACGACGACGGCTTCCGCTTTCGCCCCCGCCTGGCCGAGCCGGGCGCCGAGACGGTGCTGGGCGAGAGCTATGGCGGGGGCAAGGCCAGCATCGAGGACATCGATCGCGCGTTGGACGACCTGGCGGTGCATCCTCAGACCGCGCGGCATCTGGCGCGCAAGCTGTGGGTGCATTTCATCGGTGGCACGCCCGCGCCCGAGCGGCTGGACGCGCTGGCGCAGACCTACCTGGACGAGGGCGGCAAGCTGATGCCGCTGTACCGCGCGCTGGTCAACGAGCCGCGCGCCTGGGAGCTGCCGCTGCTCAAGGCCAAGCTGCCGTTCGATTTCGTCGTCTCGTCGCTGCGCGCGCTGGGCGTCGAAAGCGATGCGGTGCTGGCGCTGAACCGCAAGAATTTCGAGGCCGGGATCACCGTTCCGATGATGCGCATGGGGCAGCCCCTGCTGGAGCCGAACGGTCCCGACGGTTTCCCCGAGGAACCCGAGGCCTGGATCACCGCCGCCGGGCTGGCGGCGCGGGTCAGCTGGGCCGGCGCGCTGGCGCAGGAACGGGCCCGCGACAAGGACCCGCGCGCCTTCCTGGACGCGACCCTGGGCCCGGTGGCGCCAGACCTTCTACGCCGCGCCGTGGCTGGGGCCGAGACCAAGCACGAGGGTGTGGCGCTGGTTCTGGCCTCGCCCGAGTTCAACCGCCGCTGAGGAGGCGCACATGACCGATACGGACTTCAGCCGCCGCCGTTTCCTGGGCGCCTCGCTGGCGCTGGGCTGTTCGGCCGCCGCCAGCCCCTTCGTGACCCCGGTGACACTGGCCGTCACCCCCGGCGACAACCGCCTTGTGGTGATCGTGCTGCGCGGCGCGATGGACGGGTTGGACGTGGTGCAGCCGATCGGCGATCGCGCCCTGGCCCAGCATCGCAAGCACCTGAGCACGGGCGAGGCCGGGGGCGCGCGCGACCTGGACGGGTTCTTCATGCTGCACCCGGAGCTGGCCGGGCTGATGCCGCTGTGGCAGGCCGGAGAACTGAGCTTTGCCCATGCCGTGTCCACGCCCTACCGGGACAAGCGCAGCCATTTCGACGGCCAGGACCTGTTGGAGAACGGCGGCAATTCCCCGGACGGGGGGATGACGCCGGGCCGCGACGGCTGGTTGAACCGGATGCTGTCGCTGATGCCGGGTGCCAGCGCGGAAACCGCCTTTGCCGTCGGGCGCGAGAACCTGTTGCTGCTGTCGGGCGACGCGCCGGTATCGGCCTGGTCTCCGGACAGCGACATGGCGCTGTCGCCGCAGGCGCAGTT
>JBFHFG010000331.1:0-4393 GCA_041583815.1 Halovulum sp. | reverse complement strand
GGTGCAGAGGGACGCTTGTCCGGGATCGGAAGGAAGTTTGGAATGGCTGTCGCGCTGGACGCCCTGGATCGGAAAATTCTTGATGCGCTGCAGCAGGATGCCTCACGTTCCCTTGAGGAACTGGCACGTGAAGTGGGCGCATCGAAGACCCCGGTGTGGAACCGGATCCGCAAGCTGAAAGAGGCGGGCGTCATCAAGCGCGAGGTTGTCGTCCTCGACCCGGACGCGCTGGGGCTGGACGCCTGTTTCTTCGTGCTCATCCGCACCTCGGAACACGACGCGGGGTGGCTGGGCCGGTTCCAGCAGGCGATCCTGAATCGCCCCGAGGTGCTGGAGGCGCATCGCCTGGCGGGGGATATCGACTATATCCTGAAAGTGCGGGTGACGAACCCGCGCGCCTACGATGACTTCTACCGGGCGCTGATCAAGGAAGTCAGCATCTTCAACGTCACCTCGACCCTGTCGATGGAGGAAATGAAGAACACGACCTCTTTGCCGCTGCCGCCCGAGGATGCCGCCCGGGGCTGATGCTTGCGGCCGGACGGGTGCCGCTCTTTACTGGTCACAGGCGGCCGCATGGCCGTGACGTACAATCTAGGGAATGCCGAACATGTCAGACTTTGCGGGCAAGGCCGTCATCATCACCGGGGCTAGCCGGGGCATCGGGGCCGCCGCCGCACGGGCCTTTGCCAAGGCAGGGGCCCACGTACTTTTGTCCGCCCGCAGCGCCGCCGCGATCGAGACCATTGCCGGGGAGATCCGCAAGGACAGCGGCAGCGCCAAGGCGCAGGCGGCCGACGTGGCCGTATGGGAAGACGTCCAGGCGCTGGTGCAAACCGCGCGCCGGGAATGGGGCCGGCTGGACGTGTTCGTGAACAACGCGGGGGTGATCGACCCGATCGGCCCGCTCAGCCGGTCCGACCCGGCGGCCTGGACGCATGCGGCCGACATCAACTTCAAGGGCACCTACCACGGCCTGCGCGCGGCGCTGCCGGTGATGCAGGCGCAGGGCACCGGCGTCGTGATCAATCTGTCGTCCGGGGCGGCCAGCAGTCCGCTGGAAGGGTGGAGCCACTATTGCGCGGCCAAGGCCGGGGCTGCGATGCTGACCCGCTGCGCCGACCGCGAGGCGCAGGGCGACGTGCGCGTTGTCGGCCTGTCGCCAGGCACCGTGGCGACGGACATGCAGGTGAAGATCCGCGCCTCGGGCATCAACCCGGTCAGCCAGCTGGATCCGTCGGTGCACATCCCGGCCGACTGGCCGGCACGGGCGCTGGTCTGGCTGGCGACCGACGACGCGGCGGAATTCGCGGGCACCGACGTTTCGCTGCGGGACGAGGCGATCCGCGCACGGATCGGCCTGACCGAATAGTCCGCCGCTACAGCCGTTCGGCGTAGCAGGCGACCGCTTCGGCCATTTCCTCCGCCGGGAGATCGCGGCGGAAGAAGCTCAGCAGCCCCTCTTCGGGCGCAACCAGGTAGGTCAGCGTGGTGTGATCGACAAGATAGTCGTCGCCCTCGCTGCCCGAGGCCTTGGCGCCGTAGACGCGATATGCCTTCTTCGCAGCCTCGATCTGCTCGGCCGAGCCGCTGAGCCCGATCATGCGCGGGTGCATGTACTCGGTGAATTCGGCCATCACCTGCGGCGTGTCGCGTTCGGGATCGACGGTGATCATCACCGGCGTTACCTCTATGCCGCGCTCTTCCAGCAGATCGGTCACCTCGGCGTTGCGGGCGACGTCGATGGGGCAGATGTCGGGGCAGAACGTGTACCCGAAGTAAAGCAGCGTCGGCTCTTGGATGACGTCTGCGTCGGTCACCGTCCGGCCATCCTGGTCGACCAGCGTGAAGGGACCGCCGATGGTTTCGCTTCCGCCGGCAACGACACCGCCGCCGCACCCGGCAAAGCGATCCTCGCGCGGGAGCAGCCATATCACCGCAGCGGTCCCCGCGATCAGCCCCACCAGGGCCGTACCCGCGATCAGCGCGATAGTCCGTGTCATGCCCATCCTCCTTTTGCGCGGGGTTATCGCGCGGGCCGTGGGCGCGGTGCAAATAACCATTTTGTCACGTCCGGGCGCGCGCTAAGACCGGGGAATGGAATATTTCGACAGGCTGATGGGCGGCGGCCCCGCGCGCACGAACTGGGTGCGTCTGCGGACGCTGATCTACCTGCGCTGGTTGGCCGTGGCCGGTCAGGCGACCGCGGTGCTGGTCGCCGTGTGGCACCTGGACATCGCGTTGCGGTTGGACCTGTGCCTGTTCCTGATCGGGCTGTCGGCGGCGTTCAACATCGGCGCCAGCCTGATCCATCCGGCAAACGCGCGCCTGAACCAGCGCGCGGCGCTGCTGACACTGCTCTACGACCTGGCGCAGTTGACGGCGCTTCTGTACCTGGCCGGTGGTATCTCGAACCCGTTCGCGACGCTGATCCTGGCGCAGACGATCATCTCGGCCACGGTGCTGACACTGGGCGCGACGCTGATCCTGGGGGCGCTCAGCCTGGCGGCGGTGGCGTTCCTGTCGGTGTTCCACCTGCCGCTGACCCTGGCTGGCGGCGAGGTGCTTCAGGTGCCGCCACTGCTGCTGATCGGATCCTGGGCGGCGCTGTCCCTGTCGATCATCTTCATCGGCGTCTATGCCCGGCTGGTCTCGACCGAGACCTATTCGATGTCCGAGGCGCTGACCGCGACCCAGCTTGCGCTGGAGCGGGAGCAGAAGCTGACCGCGCTGGGCGGGATGGTCGCCGCCGCCGCGCACGAACTGGGAACGCCGCTGGCCACGATCATGCTGGTCTCGACCGAACTGGCCGACGAACTGGACGACCGCCCCGAACTGGCCGAAGACGTCGCGTTGATCCGCACGCAGGCGGCGCGGTGCCGCGACATCCTTGCGGCGATGGGCCGCTCGGGGAAAGAGGACCTGCACGTGCGCCAGGCGCCTTTCTCGGCCTTGGTCGAAGAGGCGGCCGAGCCGCACGTGGATCGGGGCAAGCGGGTGATCCTGCGGGTGCGCGGCCAGTCCGGCCCACCGCCGGCCGAGCAGCCCGTCGTCTCGCGCCGGTCCGAGGTGCTGCATGGCGTGCGAAACCTGGTCCAGAACGCCGTGGATTTCGCGCGCGAAACCGTCTGGGTCGACCTGGACTGGACCGAGGAACTGCTGATCCTGCGGGTGGGCGACGATGGACGCGGCTATCCGCCCGACCTTCTGGGCCGGATCGGTGATCCGTTCCTGCGCCGTCGTGGAGAGCGGGGTGCGCGCGACCGGGAGCGTCCGGGCTATGCCGGGATGGGGCTGGGCCTGTTCATCGCCAAAACCCTTCTGGAGCGGACCGGCGCGGGCCTGACGTTCACCAACGGCACCCCCGACAGCCCGGACCCGCAAGCCGTGCAGGGTGGGGCGGACGTGCCCCCGGACAGTGCTCGCCCCACCGGCGCCATCGTCGAGGTGGTCTGGCCGCGCAGCGCGCTCGAAGTCGGCGCGGAAGCGGCGCGGGGAGCCTTGGGCCACAATCAGCCAGTCAGGGTAACTGGCTGAATTCTGAAGGCATTTACCCTTTATTAACCTCGATGACCACATGATTAAGCGGCGATCCTTTCCGATTCCGGTGCAGGAGTGCCGTCTGTGCCCTTATCCGATTATTCGAGCAGTTTTAGGCGTCTGTTTTCCGGCGCGCGACGGCGTCACCGCGGGGTGACGCCTGCCAGTGGATGCCTCATGTCCTTTGCGGGCGACCGCGTGGATCGGGCGCGCGGGGCGGCGCCCGTCACCGGGGGCGGCATGGTGTCGCCGCGGGCGTTGGCCGGAACGCGCGTTGTCGAACTGGCGGACAGGCTTGACCTGACGGATGACCTGCGCGCGGCCCTCGATGCCCTGGTGGCCGAGGGTGAGGGCTTTGTCGAATACCACCGCCTCGACGGTCATGGTCTGTGGCGTCTGACCGGCCGGACCGAAGGGCTGAGCGCCTGCCTGATGCTGGAACCTGCCTCGCCGTCCGAGGCGGTACTGCACGAACGGTTGATCGCGGCTACCGCCAGCGCGGCCGAGCAGGGCGCGGTCGCCCGCCGGTCCGAACTGTCGCCGGTCCCCGTGTTCGAAAGCGACGCCATCGGGCGGATCGTCTGGCACAACCGGGCCGCCGGCCCGCTGGCGCGCATGGCCGGCGGGCTTGGCGCGATTCCGGGGCTGATTGCCAGCGGCGACGGGATTTCGCAGCTTTGCACGTCCGACGGGACACGGCTGGGCTGGGGGCGGATCACGACGGTTCCGGCAGAGGGCGGCGGCCAACTTGTCTTCATCGAGGACATCGACGCCCAGATCCGCGCCGAGGAGGCACTGGACAGCTTTACATCGACCCTGACCGACACGTTTGCCCATATCGACACCGCGCTGG
>JBFHFG010000330.1:0-4393 GCA_041583815.1 Halovulum sp. | reverse complement strand
CGCGCCCGGCCCGTCATCTTACTGGATGGTGGCCGCGACGGCGGACAGCGCTTCAAGCTGATTCTGCGCGTCGGCCATCGCCTCGTCACCCGGGGTCCAATAGGCTTCGAGCGTGTTGTTGGTGAAGTACTCGACGATCTCGGGATCGGCGATCGCCTTCTCCAGTGCGGCGGCCAGCGCATCCACGGCCTCGTCCGGGGTATCGGCCGGGGCCAGCCACCAGTTCGGGTTCGCCCAGGACACGTCATAGCCCAGTTCGGTCGCGGTCGGCACGTCCGGCAGGTCGGGCAGACGCTCACGCCCGAAGTAGATCAGCGGTCGCAGGCCTTCGGATTGCGCAAGGTACTCCGACGCCGAGAACAGCGCGATGTCGGCATTGCCGCCCAGGACCAGCCGCAGCCGGTCTGCGCCGCTGTTCGCGGTCACGTACCGCGTTTCGAAACCCGCCTCGTTGGCCAGGATTGCGCCGACGAAATGCGGGATGGTGCCGATGCCCACCGCTTCGACCAGCGAGCGCGGCTCGGCCTTGAGGTGGTCGACCAGTTGCGCGAACGTTTCGAATTCGCTGTCGGCACTGACGACCCAGACCGGGCTGCCGCCGCCGGTGTAGCCAATGGACTTGAAGTCATCGAGGCTGAAGTCGCCCAGCCCCATCGCCATGGCAATCAGCGCCTGGTGGTGCCAGTGGATGATGGTGTGCCCGTCGGCGTCGCCCCGGCGCATCTGGTTGACCGCGTTGGCCCCGGCGCCGCCGTCGGCGTTCATCACCGCCATGGGCTGCGACAGCCAGTTGTTTTCCTTGATCTTCTCGGCCATCAGGCGCGCGACGACATCGGTCCGGCCGCCCGGCTTGAAGGGCACGATGATCTGGATCGGCTTGCTCGGGAAATCCTGCGCCATCGCCGCGCCGCCGGAAATCGGTCCGACCTGCGACAGGAACGCCCCGACCGCCAGAACTGCAAGTCCAGCCCGAAGTCCAGTCGTGAGAGCCTTGATTTTCATGGAAACTCCTCCCTGTTCCGCGCCCGAAAGGCGCTTCGTTATCGGCCCTACCAATATGATTGGCCCACGCAATTGTCCAGACCAAAAAGCACGGGAGCAAGATTGGACAGACCAGTTTGAAACTGCGATCATCGATAACGATTGGTTATGGCACTAGCTTACGCGCCGCCTATGCCGCGGGGGCAGCCCGGGTCTAGGATGGGGCAAATCGCAAATAAACTGGGAGGATCAGATCATGAAACTATTCAGCGGGGTCGTTGCGGCGGCCTTCGTCGCGTTGGCCGGGCCGGTCGCGGCACAGGATTACCCCAGCGAACCCTTGCGGATCGTCGTGCCCACTGATGCAGGCGGCAGCGTCGACAACCTTGCGCGCATCTTCCAGCGCGCGATCGAGGGCATGGACCTGTACCCGTCGGTCGTGGTGGTCAACCAGCCCGGCGCGGGCGGCACCGTCGGTACGCGCGCAGTGAAAGACGCCAAGCCGGACGGCCACACCATCGGGCTGTGGAGCCCCGGCATCATCACCTCCAAGGCGATGGGGGTGGTGGATTACGACCACACGGCCTTTACCGTCCTGGGCGGCACCGGGCTGACGCAGATCGGCATGGGCGTGCTGGACAGCAGCGAATACGAAAGCCCCGCGCACATGATCTACGCCGCCAAGGCCGAGCCGAACTCGGTCGTCGTGGCGACCAACATCGGCCTGCCGGTGCACTTCATCCCGATGATGTTCGCGGACGAGGCGGATATCGAACTGAAGATGGTGCAGATCGGCGGCGGCGCGAAGCGGCTGGCCTCGATCCTGGGCGGCCATACGGATACCGCGCTGTTTTCGGTGTCGGAGTTCAAGACCTACGAGGAAAGCGGCCTGCGCCCACTGTTCCTGTTCTCGGAAGAGCGTGACCCCGATCTGCCGGACGTGCCGACCCTGAAAGAAGTCGGCGTGGACCTGTCCATCGGCGTGTTCCGCGTCTGGCTGGCCCCCGAAGGCCTGGAGCCGGATGTCGCCGCCAAGCTGCGTGAGGTCCTTGAGACGGTCGCCTCGGACGAGGCCGTGCAAGAAGAACTGCGCGGGCTGAGCATCGATCCGAAATGGCTGTCCGCCGACGACGTGAAGGCCCGCCTGGACGATATGAACGCCCGCACCGAGCCGCTGGTCGCAGCGGCCCGTGCGATGGCGAACTGAGGGGACAGGCGCGATGAAGGCTCGCCCCGACGGCAGCGCCGTTTTCGTGGCCGCACTTGGCCTTGCTATCGGCGCGGTGCTGCTGATCGGCGCGGGGAACATCGCGCCGCCCATGTTCGACCCCGTCGGCTCGGCGGCCCTGCCGCGGGCCTGTGCGGTCGCCCTGATCGGCCTGGGACTTGGCACAGCACTGCAATCGGCGCTGCGCGGCGGTGGCTCGGGCGGGGACGCAAGAACCCGGCCGGCGACGGTCGGGCTGGTAATCCTGATGGCGGCCTATGTCCTGGCGATGGAGCTTGGTCTGGGCTTCGCGCTGGCGACGATCCTGTTCACCGCCGCCGCGATCCCGCTGGTCGCGCGTTCGCGGCGGTTGCTGATCTTCAGCGTACCGACCGCACTCGCCCTCGGGCTTGGCGCACAATGGCTTTTCACCTCGGTCTTCTTCGTAGACCTGCCGAGTTTCGGCTGAGGACACTTAAATGCTCGACGGACTACTGACCGCCTTCAGCCCGCTGCCGCTGTTCTGGACCCTGATCGGCACGGCAAGCGGCATCCTTGTGGGTGCCGTGCCCGGCCTAGGGGGCGGCATGCTGATGGCCCTGGCCCTGCCCCTGACCTTCGCAATGGCCCCGGTCGATGCGATCCTTCTGCTGATCGGGATGCACGTGGGGTCCGTCAGCGGCGGGCTGATCAGTGCCACGCTGCTGAAGATGCCCGGCACACCGTCGTCGGTCATGACCACGTTCGACGGTCACCCGATGGCTGAAAAGGGCCAACCCGAGCGCGCCTTGAGCCTTGGCATCGGCGCCTCGCTGATCGGCGGGCTTCTGGCCGGCGTGGTACTGGCTTTCCTGGCGCCGCCGCTGTCCTATTGGGCGTTGAAGATCGGGCCGTGGGAGCTTGCGGCGCTGATCCTGATGGCGCTGGTGCTGGTCGCGGCAATCGCCCAGGGCTCGATGCTGAAAGGGCTGTTCTCGGCGGTGCTGGGGGTGATCGCAGCGCTGCCGGGCCTGGCGGAATCCGACGGGCAATTGCGCTATACATTCGGCGTGGACGACATGGCGACCGGCTTTCGCCTGCTGCCTGTCCTGCTGGGGATCTTCGTCATCAGCCAGTTGCTGAAGGAAAGCGACAAGGCGCTGGCCAAGGGCAAGCTGATCTCGCTTGCCAAGCGCTCGGGCGCGTTCCCGAAACTGGCGGAATGGCGCAGACACACATTCAATATCCTGCGGTCTTCGGCGGTCGGTACCTTCGTCGGCATCCTGCCGGGCGTGGGGGCCAGCATCTCGTCCATGGTCGCCTATGGCATGGCCCGCAGTTTTTCCCGTACGCCCGAGAAATTCGGCACCGGCCATGACGAGGGTGTCGTCGCGTCCGAGGCGGCGAACAACGCCAACGTGGGCGGCGCGATGATCCCGCTGGTGACGCTGGGCATTCCCGGCGCGCCTGTCGACGCGATCCTGTTGGGCGCAATGATCATGCACCAGATCCAGCCCGGCCCGCTGCTGTTCGCCACGAACGGAGACCTGGTCTGGGCGATGCTCGCCGCCTACATGGTCGCCAACGTGATGATGTTCGCGATCATGATCATGACCTACCGGCACATTGCCCGGATCATCACCATCCCCGCCCACTTCCTTGTGCCGGTGGTGTTCGTGCTCTGCATGATCGGCTCGTTCTCGGTCGGAAATCGGCTGTTCGATGTCTGGGTGATGCTGGGCTTCGGCCTGCTGGGATACTTCCTGGACCGGGCCAAGGTGCCGCTGGGGCCGTTCGTGATCGGCTTCGTGCTGGCAGTGCCGTTCGAGTCGGAACTGCGTACGGCCCTGCAACTTTCCGACGGATCGTTGCTGGCGATCTCCGGGCATCCCATCGCCCTGACCTTCGTCGCGCTGGCGGCACTGATGCTGGTGCTGCCCTTCCTGCGGGGCAAGCGCACGGCGCCCCCCGAAACCTCCCCCGAAACCTGAGAGGCGATCATGGCCAGGAATACGCTCGTCATCATGTCGGACGAGCATAGCCGCAAGGTGCTCGGCGCCTATGGCAATGCTCAGGCGATCACACCGAACCTCGACGCGCTGGCCGCGCGGGGGACGCTGTTCACCGACGCCTATTGCAACTCGCCCATCTGCGTTCCGTCGCGCGCCAGTCTGCATACCGGGCTTTATCCGCACCAGATCGGGTACTGGGACAATGCCATGCCCT
>JBFHFG010000329.1:0-4433 GCA_041583815.1 Halovulum sp. | reverse complement strand
GTGATCGTCGATGAAATTCACGCCCTGAGCGAAAGCAAGCGCGGCGACCAGCTGATGCTGGGGCTATCCCGGCTTCAAGCCATGCGCCCTGATCTGCGCCGTGTCGGCTTGTCGGCAACGGTCGAGAATCCGCCGAAACTGGCAGAATACCTTGCCCCCGCCCGCGCCGCGTGCGGCATCATTCACGCGGACCCCGGCCCCGAACCGAAAATCAAACTGCTGGAAACGCCAGAGCCGCCGCCCTGGTCGGGCGCTGGCGGCCGCTATGCCGCGCGCGCAGTAATGGACAAAATACGCGGCGCGCGGACCACGCTCGTCTTCATCAACACGCGCGCGCAGGCGGAACTGTTCTTCCAGGCCTTATGGGCCGAGAATACCGAAGGGCTCCCCATCGCGATTCACCACGGGTCATTGGCGCGAGAAGCACGCGAGAAGGTCGAGCGCGCGATGGTGGCAGGCGCCTTGAAGGCGGTTGTCTGTACCGGCTCGCTCGACCTGGGGATCGACTGGGGCGACGTGGACCTGGTTCTCCAGATCGGCGCACCGAAAAACGTCAAGCGCCTGGTACAGCGGATCGGCCGCGCCAATCATCGCTACAACGAGCCATCGCGCGCCCTTCTGGTCCCAGCCAACCGGTTCGAGGTCATCGAATGCCGCTCAGCGCTCGAGGCAGTGCACGAGCGCGACCTCGATGGCGACGGGCGCGGCGATGGCCCGCTGGATGTGCTTTGCCAGCACATTCTGCTGACCGCCTGCGCGGGCCCATTCGACGGTGAAACCTTGTACCGCGAGGTCTGCTCGGCCGGCCCCTACCGCGACCTGCCGCGCGATGAATTTCAAAGCTGCCTGGATTTCTGCGCTACCGGCGGCTACGCGCTGCGTGCCTATGATCGCTGGCAACGACTGAAGCAGACAGACGGGCTGTGGCATTTGCGCGATCCGCGCACCGCCCGCAACCTGCGCATGAACATTGGGACAATTGTCGAAACCGAAACGCTGAAGGTGCGGATGCGCGGTCGTGGCGGCGCACCGCTGGGCGAAATCGAAGAGGCTTTCGCCGCAACACTGACCCCCGGCGATACGTTTCTGATCGGCGGACAAACCGTACGCTACGAGGGGCTGCGCGAAATGGTGGTCGAGGTCACGCGCAAGCCGGATCGACAACCAATGATCGCCGTATTCTCGGGCGTGAAAATGGCGACTTCTGTCGAACTTGCCCACCGTGTGGTCACGATGCTTTCGGATCCACAGCGCTGGCAGGATCTGCCATCCCACACGGCCGACTGGCTGGCGCTGCAGCAGCAGATTTCCGCCCTGCCTCAACCCGACAGACTGCTGGCCGAAACATTCGAGCGTGCCGGACTGCAATACCTGTGCCTCTACACCTTCGCCGGGCGGAATGCGAACCAGACGCTTGGCCTTCTTGTCACCCGGCGAATGGAGCAGGCAGAGCTTGCGCCAATTGGATTCGTCGCGACCGACTACGCGCTTTTGATCTGGGGACTGCACCCGGTCAGTGATCCGGCTGCGCTGCTGGTCCCCCAGAACCTGCGTGCCGGTCTGGACGATTGGCTAGCGGAAAACGCGGTTATGAAGCGCACGTTTCGCACAGCAGCCGTCATCGCCGGTTTGATCGAACGCAACATACCCGGACGAAGAAAATCCGGCAGGCAGGCGACGTTCTCGTCAGACATTCTCTACGACACGTTGCGCAAATACGATCCCGACCACCTGTTGATGCGTATCACAAGGGCCGAAGCGGCGCGGGGCCTGGTCGACTATGGTCGTATCGAAGAAATGCTGTCGCGCAATGCCGGCCGTATCGATGTGGTGGCTGCCCCTCATGTCACACCATTTGCCGCACCGCTGCTGCTAGAGATGGGAAAGGTCCCCATCAAGGGGACCGCGCAGGAGGCTGCCCTGGAAACCGAGGCGGAACGGCTGATGCAAGAGGCCGGTTTGACCCCTAATTCTGGCAACGCGGCCACTAAAACTGAAGGATAGTGACATCCATGCATCACAGCCGTCAGTTGCACTTGCGCAGACCGCTCTGTTCTTGTTTTGTATTTCCATGACCGAAACCCAGTTTTCCCTTTCCGGTGCCAGTCTGACCGCGCGGCCTTCGGGCGCGCTCTGGTGGGCCGAAGCTGAGATTCTCTGCGTTGCAGACCTGCACCTGGGCCGATCCGAACGCCAGGCGCGGCGGGGCGGGACGCTGATGCCCCCATACGAGACAAAGGCGACGCTGGATCGGCTCGAGGGCGAGATCGCTGCGCTGGATCCGCGCAGCGTGATCTGCCTGGGCGACAGCTTTGACGACAACCGGGTGCTGGAAGGGTTCGACGAATCGGCGCGCTGGCAGTTGAGCGCGATGATGTCGGGGCGGCGCTGGATCTGGGTGGCGGGGAATCACGACCCGCAGTCTCCGGGGATAGGCGGCACCGCGATGGAGGAGGTCTCTCGCGGACCGCTGACATTCCGGCACATCGCCATGCCCCGTGCCGAGGCGGGCGAAGTTTCCGCCCACTACCATCCGAAAACCCAAGTCCGCACGCGCGCCGGGACAGTCTCGCGTCCGTGCTTCGTCTATGACTCGCGGCGCCTGATACTTCCGGCGTTCGGCACCTATACCGGCGGCCTGAACTGCACCTCCGATGCGCTTCAGACCCTGTTCGAGGATGACGCGCTCTGTGTCCTCACCGGTCGTGCGACGACCAGCGTTCCGCTTCGCCGCCGCGAATCCGCCTGACGGTCCTCAGGCAGTCAGCCCCTCCGGTTCAGGCAGGCCATGGATCCGGCAGCAGGCCGTAACCGTATTTGCCAGCAGACAGGCGATCGTCATCGGGCCGACCCCACCGGGGACGGGGGTGATCGCACCAGCAACGTTGGCCGCGCTTTCGAAATCCACATCGCCAACCAGGCGATACTTGTCCTCGCCCCGCTCGGGTGCCGGGATCCGGTTTATCCCCACGTCGATGACTGTCGCGCCCGGCTTGATCCAGTCTCCGGTAACCATCTGCGGGCGACCGACGGCCGCGACCAGGATATCGGCCTGACGACAGATACCTTCGATATCCTTCGTGCGCGAATGCGCGATGGTGACCGTGCAGCTTTCGCGCAGCAGCAAGTTCGCCATCGGCTTGCCGACGATGTTCGAGCGCCCCACGACCACGGCATTCAGGCCCGACAGATTGCTCAGCCGGTCGCGCAGAAGCATCAGACAGCCGAGAGGCGTACACGGCACCATCGCCTTCTGACCGGTCCCGAGCAGCCCGACATTCAGGATGTGGAACCCATCCACATCCTTTTCGGGCGCAATGGCATTGATGACCAGATCGCTGTCGATGTGATCGGGAAGCGGCAGCTGCACAAGAATGCCGTGGATCGTCGGATCGGCATTCAGCGTTTCGACCAAGGCCAGAAGATCCTCTTGCGAGGTATCCGCGTCCAGCTTGTGCTCGACCGATTTCATCCCCGCCTCGACGGTCTGCTTGCCTTTGTTGCGGACGTAGACCTGGCTGGCGGGATCTTCGCCGACCAGAACCACGGCCAACCCCGGCCGCACGGCATGTTCATCACGTAATCTTGCCACTTCCGCGGCGACACGCTCGCGGACGCTGGCTGCGAAGCTTTTCCCGTCGATGATATCAGCGGTCATGAGCAACCCTCTTGGATGTTCGTCACGATTTCGGTCCTGACCGAGTTGGCGATGAAGCACAGTCGGTGCGCCTCCTCGTGCAGCAAATGCAACTGCACAGAAGACGGGCCGTCATCCCGCCACTCCACGACAGGGTTCAACTCCACCCGATCGATCCAATATCTACCCCGAGCCTGTCGCGCCATGCGCCCCTCTGCCGCGTCGCGATAGGTCAGGGCGATAAAACCAGCCTGTCGCGCCAGATCGAGAAACCACAACATGTGGCACGAGGCGATCGCCGCCACGAACGCCTCTTCGGGGTCGATGGCGTCAGCGCGCGAAAAGGGCAGCGGCACGACCTGCGGCGAGGCTGAAGCGGGCACTTCGACCCCACCATCAAGGCGCCAGACGTGCGCGCGGGAATAGCGGTTGGCGGCGAAATCACCGTCCACATTCCACACCACCTCAGCGCGGTGCAGGCTCAGAACAGGCCCTCGATCTGGCCCGCATCGTTGAAGCCAATCTGCTCGGCCGAAGGCACGCGAGGCAAGCCAGGCATGGTCATGATCTCTCCGCAGATCACCACGACAAAGCCCGCGCCCGCCGAAAGCCGAACCTCGCGCACGGGCACCGAATGCCCCGTGGGGGCGCCGCGCAGGTTGGGATCGGTCGAGAACGAATACTGCGTCTTGGCCATGCAGACCGGGAAATGGCCATAACCGGCCGCCTCCCAGGTGCGCAGCTGGTCGCGGATCGACTTGTCGGCGATCACCTCGCCGGCGTGGTAGATGCGCTT
>JBFHFG010000328.1:0-4438 GCA_041583815.1 Halovulum sp. | reverse complement strand
TTTGGCCCTGTCGCCTGCCTGATCCCGTTCAAGGACGAGGCCGATGCCATTGCCAAAGCCAACGACATTGCCTGCATCGGCGCCTTGTGGGGCTTCTCCGACGAAGGGGAACTGCACCTGGCCGAAGCCGACGCGCTGGCCGGAGAACCCGAGGAGGTTCCCGACCTGGTGGTCGACCTGCTCGGCCTCGAGGCGTGAGCTTGCGTGTTTCCACGGACCGGAGCGCATGGCCACGCGCCTGATCCAGCTTGTCCTGCCCCGCGCCGCGGTCGACGCGGCGTGCGGGGCACTGGACGGCATCGACAGCGCAAACTGGTGGATGACTCCGCTGGAGTCGCACACCGACGACCAGGACGACCGCCGCCAGATCCTTGTTCTGCTGAAACCCGGCGAAGCGCAGGGCGTGATGGACGCGCTGCAGGACGCGCTGGAAGAAACCGACGGTTGGCGCCTGCTGCTGCTGCCGGTCGAGGCGATGGCCCCCGAGATCCTGACCGAAGAGGAACAGCAGCAGCTTCAGCAATCCGACCAGTTGCACGTGCGCGAGGAACTGGTCAGCGAGGTGCAGAAGAACGCCACGCTGAATCGCAATTTCCTGGTGATGTGCGCGCTTTCGACCCTTGTCGCGGCGATCGGCCTGACGCTGGACAATATCGCGGCCGTGATCGGCGCGATGGTGCTCGCCCCGCTGCTGGGCCCGTTGCTGGCGGTGTCACTGGGCAGCGCGCTGGGGGCCCGCTCGATGATCGGCCACGCGCTGATGGCAAGCCTTGCGGGTGTTGGCACCTGCATCGCCGCCAGCGCCGCGCTGGCCCTGCTGCTGCCCTTCAATGAAGAATCCCGGATGCTGGACTATTCCGACCCGATCCCGCTGCGCGCGCTGATCCTGCCGCTGGGGGCGGGTGCCGCCGCCGCGCTGCTGACGGCGGCAAACAAAAGTGCGGGCTTCGTCGGCGTCGCGGTCGCCGCCGCGCTGCTGCCACCCATCGCCGCTGCCGGTCTGCTGATGGGGGCGGGAAACTGGCAAGCCGGTCTGCGGGCCGCCTTTCTTGTGCTGACCAATGTCGTCGGCATCACCCTTGCGGCGCAGGTCGCGTTCATGGCCTCGGGCGTGCGCCCGCGCCGCTGGTCAGAGCTAAAGGCCGCCGAGACCTCGCGCTGGATGCACCTTGGCGCGATGGCCGCGCTAGTGCTGGCGATGATGGCGCTGGTATTCTTCTCGAACCTCGTGTGACGGCCCTGTGATCCGGCGCGCGGCACCGGCTTCCCCCCCGCGCGCAGCGCTGCTAAGCACGGGTCCATGACCACCGATCCCGTCGACCTCACCGCCCGCCTTGTCCGCTGCCCCTCCGTCACGCCGAACGACGCGGGCGCGCTCGATATTCTTGACCAGGAACTGTCCGCCGCCGGCTTCTCGACCACCCGCGTCGACCGGGGCGGCATCCGGAACCTCTATGCCCGCTGGGGCGAGGGCCGGCAGGGCCGCCGCTTCGGCTTCAACGGCCATACCGACGTGGTGCCCGTGGGCGACGAGGCCGACTGGACCCACCCGCCCTTCGGCGCCGAGGTCCACGACGGCTGGCTCTACGGACGCGGCTCGGTCGATATGAAATCCGGCGTCGCGGCCTTCGTCGCCGCCGCCATCGACTTCGTGACCGAAACGCCCCCCGATGGGGCCGTGATCCTGGCGATCACCGGCGACGAGGAAGGCGACGCCCGCGACGGCACCCGCGCCCTGCTCGACTGGATGGACCAGAATGGAGAGCGGATGGACGTCTGCCTCGTGGGCGAGCCGACCTGCCCCAACAACATGGGGGAGATGATCAAGATCGGCCGCCGTGGCTCGCTGACCGGGTTCATCACCGCGACAGGGGTTCAGGGTCATGCCGCCTATCCGCACCTGGCCGCGAACCCGCTGCCGGTACTGGTGCGTTTGCTCGACAGGCTGGCATCGACCACGCTGGACGACGGGACCGAGCATTTCGATCCCTCGACGCTGGCGATCACCACCGTGGACGTGGGCAACCCGGCGACCAACGTAATTCCGGCGCAGGCGAAGGCGACCGTCAACATCCGCTACAACGACGCGCACTCGCCCGCCTCGCTGACCGTGTGGCTGAACGAACAGGCCGAGACGGCGGCGCGCGACAGCGGCATCAGCCTGAAGGTCGAGATCAAGACCTCCGGCGACAGCTTCGTGACCCCGCCGGGTGCGTTCTCGGACCTGATCGCCCAGGCGGTCGAGGCCGAAACGGGCCGCACCCCGGTTCTGTCCACCTCGGGCGGCACGTCTGACGCGCGCTTCGTCAAGGACCATTGCCCGGTGGCCGAATTCGGACTGGTCGGCCAGCGCATGCATGCGGTGGACGAGCGCGTCCCGCTGGCGGACATCCATGCGCTCAAGGCGATCTACGCGCGGATCCTGAGGGGCTATTTTGCCTAGGATCCAGCCCATCGGCCCGCACACCGCCCCCGCGCCCCGCGCGGGCGGCGACCATATACCGGCGGGCATTGCGCTGATGGTCACGTTCGCGGTGCTGGCGCCGTGGATTGACATCTTCGCCAAGCTTGCCTCGGGCGTGGTGCCGCCGGTGCAGCTGACGCTGGCGCGGTTCATGGTGCAGGCCCTCGTACTGCTGCCGATCCTGGTGCTGAGCGGGAAACGCCTGCGCCCCGCGCGTGGGCTGTGGCCCCTGCACGCGGCGCGGGGTGCGCTGATGGCAGCGGCCTCGACCGCCTTCATCGGCGCGGTGCAGGCGATGCCCATTGCCGACGCGATGGCGATCTTCTTCGTCGCCCCGCTGCTGCTGACCGTGATCAGCGGGCTGGTGCTCGGCGAAGAGGTCGGCTGGCGCCGCCTGACTGCCTGTACCATCGGCTTCCTGGGCGCGATGCTGGTGGTCCGCCCGTCCTTCGCGGAACTGGGGCCGGTCGCCCTGTTGCCGCTGATGACGGCGTCATTCTTCGTGGTCTACGTACTGCTCACCCGCCGGGTCGCCCGGGACGAGGGGCCGGTCGCGATGCAGGCATATGCCGGCGTGTCCGGCGCGCTGGTCATGGCGCTGACGCTGGCGATCTTTCACGACAGCGGCTGGCCCGCCTTTGCCGCCGTGCTGCCGACGGCAAGCGGCTGGGCGCTGATGTGCGCCGTCGGCGCGGCCGCCACCATCGCGCACCTGTTCCTTGTCGCCGCCTACGCCCGCGCCCCGGCCCCGTTGCTGGCGCCGCTGCAATACCTCGAGATCGTCTCGGCCACCGTTTTCGGCTACTGGCTGTTCGGCGACTTCCCCGACGCGGTGAAGTGGACCGGGATCGCGATCATCGTCAGCTCGGGCCTGTTCGTCATCTGGCGCGAACGGCGCGCGGCGCGGGGTTGATCCCGGCCTCCGGCGGGCGCAGGATCAGGGCATGACCGCCGGACCCGATCCCGGCGGAACCTTTCACCGCCCTCGGGCGTAGGTCCCCATGGGCGGTCACGCCGCCGGAAACCTGGGGGAAACCGATGTCAGGAACACCTTTCGCAAGGCCGGAGTCCGCCGGGCCGGTGCCGTCATGATCCCGAACCTGCTGACGGTGGGCGCTTCGGACCCGACGGGCAGCACCGGGGTGCAGGCCGATCTCAAGACATTCGACGCGCGCGGCGTCTACGGCATGGCGGCGATCACCGCCTTGTCGGCCCAGAACACGCAGCGCGTCGGCGGCGTCGACCCGATCCCGCCCGAGTTCATCGCCGCGCAACTGGCCGCAGTGATCTCGGACATCCGTCTCGACGCGATCAAGGTCGGCATGCTGCACAGCGCCCCGGCAGTCCAAAGCGTGGTCGAATGCCTGCCCCAGAACGTTCCGCTGATCCTCGATCCGCCGATGATCTCGGCCACAGGGGCGCATCTGCTGCCGGACGATGCGGTGCAGGCGCTGATCCACGACCTGCTGCCCCGCACGACGGTTCTGGTGGTCAACCTGGACGAGGCCGCGGCCCTGCTCCACATCGATTCTGCCGCGAACACCGAGGAAATGGCCGCGCAGGCGCTGCGGCTGGTCGATCTCGGCCCTGCCCACGTTCTGCTGACCGGCGGTCGTTTGGACCATCCCCACTGCGCCGACGTCATGGCGTCCGCAACCGGCCTGCGCTGGTTCGAAGCCGAGCGGATCGCGGCCACCACCCGGCGTGGCGCGGGCTGCACCCTGTCCGCAGCGCTGGCCGCAGGTATCGGCGGTGGCATGTCCCCCGGCGATGCCGCCGAATCCGCCAAGGCCTTCGTCACCGGATGCATCCGCGCCGGGGGGCGCCTGTCCGTGGGCGCCGGGGCCGGTCCCGTATACCATTTCTACACGCAGTTCCCCCAGCCCGACGCCAGCGCCTGAGCAAGCGCCACGGGCCCCGTCCCGCCCCCGCCGGGAGGGGGAAAAGGGAAATGGCGCGCCAGCGCCTCCGCAC
>JBFHFG010000327.1:0-4448 GCA_041583815.1 Halovulum sp. | reverse complement strand
GTGCTGGGCGGGGACGGGCGCTATTTCAACGACCGCGCGGCGCAAGTGATCCTGCGCATGGCGGCGGCCAATGGTGCCGCGAAGGTGATCGTCGGGCAGAACGGGTTGCTGTCCACGCCCGCAGCCAGCAACGTGATCCGCAAGCGCGCGACCGACGGCGGCATCATCATGTCCGCCAGCCACAACCCCGGCGGCCCGGACGAGGATTTCGGGGTGAAGTTCAACACCCCCAACGGCGGGCCCGCACCCGAGGAGGTGACCGGTCGCATCCATTCCGCGACCGAGGTCATCCAGCGCTACAAGATCATGGAAACGGGGGACGTGGACCTGTCGGCCCTGGGCGAAAGCCGTTTGGGCGAGATGGTCGTCGAGGTGATCGACCCGGTCGAGGATTATGCGGCGCTGATGCGCGAGTTGTTCGACTTCGATGCGATTTCGAAACTGTTCGCGGGTGGCTTCACAATGGCGTTCGACGCGATGCACGCGGTGACCGGCCCTTATGCGAAACGCATCCTGGAGGGTGAGTTGGGCGCCCCCGCCGGCACCGTCCGGAATGGCGTGCCCAGCCCGGATTTCGGCGGCGGGCACCCGGACCCGAACCCGGTCTGGGCGAAGGAGCTGATGGACCTGATGATGGGGCCGGATTCCCCGGATTTCGGCGCTGCCTCGGACGGGGACGGCGACCGCAACATGATCGTCGGCAAGGGCGCTTACGTGACCCCTTCGGACAGTCTGGCGGTGCTGGCGGCGCAGGCGCACCTGGCGCCGGGCTATGCGGGCGGTCTGGCGGGGGTGGCGCGGTCGATGCCGACCTCGGCAGCGGTAGACCGGGTGGCCGAGGCCAAAGGCATCGACTGCTTTGCCACGCCCACGGGCTGGAAATTCTTCGGCAACCTGCTGGACGCGGGCAAGGCGACGTTGTGCGGCGAGGAAAGCGCCGGAACCGGCTCCAACCACGTGCGCGAGAAGGACGGGCTGTGGGCCGTGCTGTTATGGCTGAACATCCTTGCCGAGACCGGCAAGAGCGTCGCCGACCTGCTGGCCGCGCACTGGGCGGAGTACGGGCGGAACTACTATTCGCGCCATGACTACGAGGCGCTGGATGCGGTCGCGGCGGGCGATCTGATGGACGGACTGCGCGAGCAACTGGACTCGCTGTCCGGTGTCGAGGTCGAGGGGCTGACCGTGCGCGAGGCGGACGAGTTCAGCTATACCGACCCGGTCGATGGCTCGGTCGCCAGCGCGCAGGGCATCCGCGTGCATTTCGAGGATGGCAGCCGCATCGTCTATCGCCTGTCCGGCACCGGGACCGTGGGCGCAACGCTGCGGGTTTACCTGGAACGTTACGAGCCGGACCCGGCCAAGCAGCAGATGGACCCGCAAGAGGCCCTTGCGCCGGTGATCGCCGCCGCCGACGCGCTGGCCGGGATCACTGACCGGACCGGGCGCGAAGGCCCCGACGTCATCACCTGAGGGCTATGCGATCCACGCGGCATAGACGTCGAGCGGCTGCAGAGAGACCGTTATGCCGTCGAGCCGCCCCTTGAAGCCGGGCAGCGCCAGCTGTTCCGGCTTTTTCGCCCATGAGGGCAAGGCGGGCGCAGCCGGTTCGGCCGAGTAGTTCAGGACCAGCAACAGCCGCTTGCCTTCATGGGCGCGGACGATGAGCAGGCAACCGTCGTCCAGCGCCTCGCACCGTTCCATGTCGCCGACCTTCAGCGCGGGTGTGTCGGCACGCAGCTTCAGGATCGCGCGGTAGTGGTTCAGGACCGAGTCCGGGTCGGCCTCTTGCCGGTCGACGGCGTGGTCCAGGTGCTCGGCCCGGATCGGCAGCCACGGCTCGCCGTTGGTAAACCCAGCATTGGGCGCCTTGGCCTGCCAGAGCATGGGCGTCCGGCAGCCATCGCGGCCCTTGAAGGCGGGCCAGAACCGTTTGCCGTACGGGTCCTGGATCTCGTGGTACTGGTAGTCGGTTTCGGGCTGGGCGATTTCCTCGCCCTGGTAAAGGCACAGTGTCCCGCGCAAGGCGGCCAGCACCATCAGCGCGAATTTCGCCACCTGCGCGGGGTCCATCCCTGGCTTGGTGAAGCGGGTGACATGGCGCGGCACATCGTGGTTCGAGAACGCCCAGGAGGCCCAACCATCGGTCACGACCTTTTCGAACCGGTTAACCGTGTGCGAGATGAATTCCGCGTCCAGGCGCGGGCTGAGCAGGTCGAACGTATAGCACATGTGCAGCTTGTCGCCGCCGTTCGTGTATTCGGCCGTCAGCTCGATCGCCTTGGGGTCGCCAATCTCGCCCACGCTGGTGGTCAGCCCGTACTCGTCCAGCATCGCACGGAAGCGCTGGTAAAAGCCGATCATCTCGGGCTGGGACTTGGTATGTACGTGTTCCTGCATCCCGTATGGGTTGGTTTCTGGCGCGTCGGCACCGATGCCAGCGGGGCCGCCGTAATCCTCGCGCGGCGGGTTCGACCGCAGCTGCCGATCGTGGAAGAAGAAGTTGGCCGTGTCGATGCGGAACCCGTCGACGCCCCGGTCCAGCCAGAACCGGCAGGTGTCGAGGATCGCGTCCACGACCTGCGGATTGTGGAAGTTCAGGTCCGGCTGTTCCTTCAGGAAGTTGTGCAGGTAGAACTGCCGCCGCACGCCGTCCCATTCCCAGGCCGGTCCACCGAACACCGACAACCAGTTATTGGGCGGCGTGCCGTCGGGCTGCGGATCGACCCAGACATACCAGTCGGCCTTGTCGTTGGTCCGGTCCTTGCGGCTTTCGATGAACCACGGGTGCTGGTCCGAGGTGTGGTTCATCACCTGGTCGATGATGACCTTCAGTCCCAGCACGTGCGCGCGCGCGACCAGCGCGTCGAAATCCGCCAGGTAGCCGAAGATCGGGTCGACATCGGTGTAATCCGAGATGTCATAGCCCATGTCCTTCATCGGCGAAGTGAAGAAGGGCGACAGCCAGATCGCGTCCACCCCCAGCTTGGCGATATGATCGAGCCGCCGTGTGATCCCCACCAGGTCCCCGGTGCCGTCGCCGTCCGAATCCTGGAACGAGCGCGGGTAGACCTGGTAGATCACCGCGCCGCGCCACCAGTCCGGATCGGTTATGGGTGACGGGGCGGTCCGGGTTCTGGTGGTCATGGCGGCTCCTGCTGAGGGTCAGGGGGTAGGAGTGGGGCTGGACTCGATCGCCGAGAGGCAACGATCAAGCGCGTCGGTGCCCGCGATGCCCAGCTGATCGACCAGTTGCGCCTGGTAGCGCAGCGCTACCTGGGTCAGCCGCCGAAAGGCCGCGACCCCGTCTTCGGTCAGATCGAGGAATTCGACACGCCGGTCGCGCGGGTTCTCGTGTCGGGTCAGCCATCCGCGTGCGACGAGGCGGGTGACCGCGCGGCTGACCTGGGTCTTGTGCATGTCGGCATGTCGGCCGATCTCGGTCGCGGTCAGGCGGCCATTCTGGCCGAGCGCGGCAAGCGCGCGCCATTCCGGGTGCGTCAGTCCGTAGATGGCTTTGTATTCATCGGCGAAACCACGGCTGACAGCCTCGGCCGCGCGGTGCAGGCGGTAGGGAATAAACCCGTCCAGTTGGAAGTGTCCGGTCATATGAATATGTGCAGGTTATCTTTGTTGAATGCTCGAGGGAAATCCGTTGCCGTCCGAAACTATGACGGCAAGTGGCCCGAGGCAACGATTTACCCACACCCGTGCAGGTAAATAGACGATCAGAAGTGATCGTTTCACGAAATACCGTGGTTTGTTCTGGAGTTCCGCCGAGGAAGCGGGGCTGAAACCCCCGCTGCGCGGATAATCGCGCCTCATTGGGGGGGGGTCGCGCGCCGTGGGGGCGCGACCGCCTGTGCTTGGGTCAGTAGCGGTAATGCTCGGGCTTGAAGGGGCCTTCGGGCGTGACGCCGATATAGGCAGCCTGTTCCGGGTTCATCCGGGTCAGCTTGGCCCCGATCTTGGCCAGGTGCAGGCGGGCGACCTTCTCGTCCAGGTGCTTGGGCAGGATGTAGACCCGGTTCTCATACTGCTCACCGCGGGTGAACAGCTCGATCTGCGCCAGGACCTGGTTGGTGAACGAGGCGCTCATCACGAAGCTGGGGTGCCCGGTCGCGTTGCCGAGGTTCAGAAGACGGCCTTCGGACAGCAGGATGATGCGGTTGCCCGAGGGCATCTCGATCATGTCCACCTGGTCCTTGACGTTGGTCCACTTGTGGTTCTTCAGCGCGGCGACCTGGATCTCGTTGTCGAAATGGCCGATGTTGCCGACGATCGCCATGTCCTTCATCTCGCGCATGTGCTCGAGACGGATGACGTCCTTGTTGCCGGTGGTGGTGATGAAGATATCGGCGCTGGCGACTTCGTCTTCCAGCAGCGTCACCTCGTAGCCGTCCATCGCCGCCTGCAGCGCACAAATCGGGTCGACCTCGGTCACCTTC
>JBFHFG010000326.1:0-4463 GCA_041583815.1 Halovulum sp. | reverse complement strand
CGCGGCAAAGGCCAGCAGGCCGAAGCCAAGCGGGACGATCAGCAGGGTCAGCCAGTCCAGTGCACCTTGCGGCGCAAGGGGCGGCATCGCCTCAGCGTCGCTGGATGGCAGGACCAGCAGCACCAGTATGCAAGCCACAGTTCCGACGACTGCGCCCATCAGCGTGCGCAGCGTGAAGCGGCGCACGAAGGCGCGGGCGATATAGCTGTCCTGCGCACCGATCAGGCGCAGCGTGCCGATCACCTGCCGGTTCATCGCCAGCGAGGCCCGCGCGGCCAGCGTCACCACCACCGCCGTCACCGTGAACGTCAGCGCGAGCGCCCCAAGCGCCAGCAGGCGCAGCCGTCCGGCGGCGGCGGTCACGGTGCCGCTCCAGCGGTCGTGGCGATGATAGACGGCGTCGGGAAATTCGCCCGCCAGCCGCAACGCCAAGGCATCGCGATCCAGGTCGGCGGTTTCCTCGATCGCCAGCATCAGCGGCAGGTCGCGGTCCTCCAGCAACGAGGTGTCACCCATCCAGGGGGCCAGCAGGCGGCGGGCCTCGTCGGGGCCGATGCGCCGGGCGCTGTCGATGCCTGGGGTTTCCTTCAGGATCATCAGCGCCCGCTCGGCCGCCTGCGTCGCGGTCTCGGGGGCGGCAGGAATTTCCAGCGTAGCGGCGCCGGTCAATGCGCCGGCCCAACTTTCGGCGACGCGCCCGGCTGTTCCGGCGGCGGCGATCGCCAGCACTGCCAGCAACGCCATCGCGGCGGCGGCCAGCGTGGTCAGGTGCCCGGTCGCACCGCTTGGGGGTACGGTACTGTCGGCCGCCGGATCGCCACGCAGCAGCCCCAACAGGTCCTTGATCCCGGCGGCAAGGGCGCGCACCGGGCTCACAGCTCGCTCCCGGCCAGGCGGATCTGCGCGTCGGCAAGCCGCAGGACGCGGGCGCTTACTTCGCGCTTCGCGCTGCGGATCAGGTCCAGGTCGTGGGTGGCGACCAACACGGTACGGCCCAGGCGGTTCAACTCGATCAGCAGGTTCAGGATCTTCTCTCCCATCTCGCGGTCGACGTTTCCGGTGGGCTCGTCTGCGATCAGCAGGTCCGGCGACAGCATGACCGCACGGGCCAGCGCGGCGCGCTGACGTTCGCCGCCGGACAGCTCGGGCGGGTAGGCCTCGGCGCGATGACCCAGGGCCACCCAGCCCATCAGATCCTCGATGTCGCGGTCTGCTGCAGGGGTGCGGCGGCCGGCGATTTCCAACGGCAGGGCAATATTGCGGCGCACGGTCAGATGGTCGATGAACTGGCAGTCCTGGTGCACCATGCCCATGCGGCGGCGCGCCTGTGCGATCCGGTCGCGATCCAGGTCCCGGGCGTCCTCGCCGAAAAAGGCGATCCGCCCCGCCTGGGGCAGAAGCGCCAGCGAACACAGCTTCAGGAATGTGGTCTTGCCCGCTCCGGACGGGCCGGTCAGGAAATAGAAGCCCCCCGATTCCAGCGTCAGCGAGACGTCCTCCAGAACCGGGGTGCCGTCATAGCCAAAGCTTGCATTCTCGAACGCGATCACCTGCTCAAACCTGTATCTTTTCCACGACGTCCCGCACGGCGCCGCGAACATCGCAGAGCCACAGGTCAGCCGCAACCTCTCAGCGCTTTCTTGCAACGTATGGACAAGTCGTTAAAGATCGGCGCCGGCGGTATCCCGCGCACATCGCACCTTGACCGCCGCGGTTAACGAGAGGACGAACATGCGCCTGGTCTGCCCAAACTGCGCGTCTCAGTACGAGGTGGACGCCTCGCTCTTCCCCGAAGAGGGGCGCGAGGTACAATGTTCCAATTGCGAGGAAGTCTGGATCCAGTACCCCGTCGTCGAGGAGCCGCCGTTGCGGCTGGATCCGGGTGCGGTGGTGGCGCCGACGCGCCCGTCCGAACGGCTGGACAGCGAAGAACGTGATGCGCTGGCCCGTGCAGTGGACGAGGAACTGGCCGCGCAGCGCGAGGCGGCCGCCTTTGTCGACGATGATGAGGACGACGCCGGGCAGATCACCGAATCCGAGGAAGAGATCCTCGCCACGCTGCGCGCACAGATCGCGGCCGAAGGCGGCGGAGAGTTCGACAAGAAAGGCCCGGCGAAATCGGGTCGGCGCGATCTGCGCAAGGCCGCCGAAGCAGTCGGCGTCCAAGTCGCGGAAACCGAGGACGAGGCCGAGCAGAAGCGCAAGTGGGACCTTGAGGCGCTGGAACGAGAGCGGGTCCGCAACAGCGCCGCCAGCGGGCGCCGCGACCCGCTGGCACGGGCGATCCAGTCTCACGAGTCGCAGGTCGCCCCGCGCCGCCGCAGCGGCATGAACGCAGGCTTTGCCACCGCAATGGTGCTGGTGGGGGCCGCCGCCGGTATCTATCTCTACCAGGCCGAGATCGCCGACGCCTATCCGCCGGCAGCCCCATACCTGGCGCAGTACGACAGCGCCGTGGACCAGGCTCGCACCCAGGTCGAGGCACTTTATGCCGAGTATTCCGTGGTGGTCATGGAGCAGATCGCCCAGCTGACCGGCGACGGGGGCGAGTGATTTCCGTTCCGCGCCCGACCCAGCGCCGCGCCGCCTGGCGGGCGGGGGCCTCCGGCGGGGATATTTGGGGAAAGTGGAAGGCGGGTCCCGCGCCTGGACTGGCTGGCGCCGGGCCGGGGTAGGGGCGATGGACTGGCGCGGAGAGGGCGTGCTGCTGTCCGTGCGCCGGCACGGCGAAAGCAGCGCCATCATCGAGATTTTTACTGAAGAACACGGTCGCCACGCGGGGCTGGTCCGTGGCGGTGGTGGCCGCCGCATGGGGCCGATCCTGCAACCGGGCGCGCAACTTGATGTCGCCTGGCGGGGGCGCCTGGCCGAGCATCTGGGCGCATTCACGGTCGAGCCGGTGCGCGCCCGCGCGGCTATGCTGGCCGATCGTGCCGCACTGGCCGGTCTGGGGGCGGTCACTGCGTTGATCGGCCTGGTACTGGCCGAGCGCATGGCATTTCCGGCGCTGTACCGACGGACCGTTGACCTGCTGGACATGATGGAGGCGGATGGCCCCTGGCCGGCGCATTATGTCGGCTGGGAGCTGGAGTTGCTCTCGACCCTGGGGTTCGGACTGGACCTGTCGGCCTGCGCGCTGACTGGCGGGACGGACGACCTGATGTGGGTTTCACCCAAGTCGGGCCGCGCCGTGAGCCGTGTGGCAGGCGCTGATTGGGCTGACCGCCTGCTGCCCCTGCCGCCGTTCCTGCGGCGGGATGCGGGCGAGGCGCCCATCACTGCGGATGACCTGCGCGACGGGTTGCGCCTGACCGGTCACTTCCTGTCGCACAGCCTGCTGCCGGCGCTGAACCGACCCGGCTTGCCGCCCGCGCGCGAGCGCCTGGTCCGCGCCTTCGCCCGGTTCTAGGAGTTGGGCCCCTGGGCCGCCCGGAAGTAGAGAGTCTGCCCGCGATCGTTGCTGAGCAGCAGGTTTGTGCCCGAAACCTCCGCAAAGTCCATCGCCTCGAGCGCCAGGAAAAACGCCCGCTGGTCCTGCGCGCGTGCGCAGCGGGTCGCGGCCGGTGCGATACCGGTGATCTGGACCCATGGCAGCGGCGCTTCCTGCCGGGCCTGGAAGCGGCCGCAGGGTGCGGCGCCGATGACGCGGCCATCTTCCAGCAGGCGCAGGGTCGCGGGATAGGTGGCGGGCGCGTCGTTGACCTCGTCCAGCCGCCACACGGTGCCCGAGGGCGCGGCTTCGCCCACGGTGTCGGGCAGGGGGGTGCAGGCGGAGGCGAGGACCGATAAAAAGGTGGCCGAAACCATCCGGACGGGCAGGGGCATCAGCATTCTCCGTTGAGGTCAGTCTCGAACCTAGCGCACCTGCCGCACCTGTGAACCCCCGGTAGTTGACGCCGCGGCCCGCAGGGTCCCTTCTGCCAGTCCGACAGAAGGGGGATGCCATGATCGATGTCGAGGCTGAGCGCACGCAGACGCCCGGGTGTGCACTCGGAGTGCATTTCAACAACGCTGGTGCCGCGCTTATGGCGACGCCGGTGCTGAACGCCGTTCGCGGGCACCTGGACCTCGAGGCGCGCTTCGGCGGTTACGAGGCTGCGCGGCGCGCGGCTCCGATGATCGACGCGTTCTACACCGAGACCGCCGCTCTGCTGAACGCCGACCCATCCGAGATCGCCTTTGCCGAAAGCGCTACCCGTGCCTGGGACATGGTGTTCTTCGGTCTTGGCCTGCAGCCCGGCGACCGGGTGCTGACACACGCGGCGGAATACGCGTCGAACGCGCTGGCAATGCTGCATCTGGAGCGCCGCCTCGGGATCGGGATAGACCTCGTACCCTCGGACACGGACGGGGCGATCGACCTGGGGGCAGCGGCAGGAATGGTCACGCCGCGCACCCGGTTGCTGGCATTGACCCACGTGCCGACACAGGGCGGGTTGGTGAACCCGGCCCCGGCGGCGGGG
>JBFHFG010000325.1:0-4470 GCA_041583815.1 Halovulum sp. | reverse complement strand
GTCGCGATGGAGTTCGGCGCGGCGGCAGAGGATCTGGCGCTGACATGCCATGCTCACCCGACCTTCTCGGAGGCCGTGCGCGAGGCAGCGCTGGCCTGCGGCGACGGCGCGATCCACGCCTGATCTATCGGGGGCGCGCCTGCCGCGCCCCCGGACACCTCAGTTGAGCAACATCCGCAGGCCGCCGGTCACGTCGGCGCGCACCGCCACCCGCAATCCCGGTTCATCCCCGGCGCGCAAGGCCGCCAGGATCTTGCTGTGGCTTTCGGTCACGACATCGCGGCGCTTCTCGGAATACAGCGCGCGCATCGACGGGCCCAGTTGCAGCCAGACGGATTCGGCCAGTGCCAGCATCGCCGGGGCCTGCGCCCGCAGGTACAGCATCCGGTGGAATTCCAGGTTGAGCCGCACGTAGTTCACCGCGTCACCCGATCCCAGCACGTCGTGAACCTGCCGGTTCAGATCGTCCATCCGGTCGATCAGCGCCGCGTGGGCCCGCGGCAACGCGCGTGACGCGAGCTCCGGCTCCAGCAGCGCGCGCAAGGCGGCAAGCTCCTCGATCCTCTCGTTGGACAGCACCGGGGTCGTGATCCGGCCGGTGGTCGACAGCGTCAGCGCCCCTTCCGCAGTCAGGCGTCGGACCGCTTCGCGGGCGGGTGTCATGCTGACGCCAAACTCTGCCGCGATGCCGCGCAGGGTCATTGCCTCGCCCGGCAGGACCTCTCCGTGCAGGACGCGCGTTCTCAGACGACGATAAATAAGGTCGTGATTGGTGGAACCTTTGTCCTTTTGTCCGCGTTCTGACGGAAACGGCCCAGAAGTGTGCATAATCCTAACGCAATTCACCCATAGCTAGCCGTACAAGAATCAATGAGGTTCGAGTGGGTATCTGGTACTGTTAGTGAGGGTGTGGGGAAATACAATGGCGGACTTTTATTCGGACTTCATCAACTGGACGACGGCCGGTGTGGTAGGCGGTGCGTTGCTGCTGTCCGGTACCGATTTCGGTGCCTCGGAAGACGTTGATGACAAACCGGTTCTTCTGGCAGCGGCGGCTGATAGCACAGCCGAAAACATCATGCGTGAAGCAATCGCGCGGGAAATGTTGACGAGCGAATCAATCGACGAAACCGCGATCAAGCCGCGAAAAGCGAACCTTCCGCAGATTCGCCAAGCGAAACTTGAGAAGGTTGTTTTCACCGCCGTTGGCGACAAATCCGGCCTCGCACCGATTCGCCCGCACCCCGAGGACATACTGGAAAAAGGCAAGGTAACCGCACAGGCGGTGAACCTGCGCGCAGGTCCCGGAACGCGTTTCGCGGTGGTCGGTCGCGACACCAACGGTCAGCAACTGGCCGTCACCGGCAAGACCGAGGGTGTCTGGATCCAGATCCTGACCGCATCGGGCGAGGAAGGCTGGGTCCACGGGCGCTATTTCCGCACCCCCGAGCAACTGGCCGCCAACTGAGCCTGCTTCAGAACTTGTACCGGTGAAGGTGCGCGCCATGGGTGCGCAACCACTCCCTCGGCTGTTCATACCCCGGCATCAACGCCTTCAACACACGCCAGTACGCGGGCGAGTGATTCATCTGCTCCAGGTGCGCCACCTCGTGCGCGGCGACGTAATCCAGCACATCTGACGGGGCGAGAACCAGCCGCCAGGACAGCATGATGTTCCCCTCGGTGGTGCATGACCCCCACCGGGATCGCGGGTCGCGCAGCGTAAGTCGCCGGTAGGGCCGCCCCAGCGCCGCCGAGTGGCGGTCCAGGCTGTCCACGGCCGCCGCACGCGCCTGTTCCTTCAACCACGCTTGCAACGCCCCGCTAAACCGCGGCCCCGCCCCCGGCACGAACAGCTCGCCGCCCTTGCGGACAACGCGCCGCCCATCGGCCGATCTCAGCGTCAGGGTTTCGCCCGCCACCGGCAGCGTGCCACCCGGCTCGGCAATGCGTACCTCGGGCAAGGCGGCGGTGCGGCTGGCGATCCAGTCGCGGTTGGCCTCCAGGAAACGACGGACTTCGGTCCCGCTGACATGGTGAGGCGTGGTCAGCGTCAGCGCACCGTCACCGGCCGACAGCCTGAGCGTCAGCCGACGGGCGCGGGCGTTTCGACGCACCGCGATCCGCACAGGCGGGTCGGACAGTTCCAGTACCGCCGGCGGCGGATCGACCTTAGCGCGCAAGCGCCCGATCACGCTGCGGGAAACCGCGCGACATTGTCAGCCTGCGCGGCCACGCCGGAATAGTGCGTGCGGATGAAGTCGCGAATGCGGGGCTGGATCTCGCCCCGGAAGCGCGATCCGTTGAAGACGCCATAGTGGCCGACCTTGGGCTGGACGTAGTGTGCGTGCAGCGACTCGGGCAGGCCGGTCAGCAAGCGGTGCGCAGCCTCGGTCTGGCCCAACCCGGTGATGTCGTCGCGCTCGCCCTCGATGGTCAGAACTGCGATGTCCGAAATCGCCCCCGGATCGATCGGGGTATCGCGATGCTGGTAGCCGCCCGTCGCCAGAAGACGCTTCTGGAACACCCGTTCGATGGTCTGCAGGTAGAATTCCGCGGTCAGGTCCATAACGGCCATGTACTCGTCATAGAACCGCCGGTGCGCCGCGGCGCTGTCGCCGTCACCCTGCACCAGGTTGTTGTAATGCTGCAGGTGCGCATCGGTGTGCCGGTCCTGGTTCATGGCCATGAACCCGGTCAGTTGCAGGAACCCCGGATACACACGACGCAGGAAACCCTTGTTGGGCCACGGAACCTGCGTGATGACATTGCGCTCGAACCAGCCCAGCGGATGCTGGGTCGCCAGTTCGTTGGGTTTCTTCGGATTGCATGCCGTGTCGATGGGCGAGCCCATCAGCGTCAGCGACGACGGCCGTGCCGGATCGTCGTCCATCGCCATCAGCGTGGCCGCGACCAGCGCAGGTACGCCCGGCTGGCAGACCCCCATCACGGCGGGGCGGGAGCCATCCTCGCCCAGGAACTGGCAGAACTCGATCAGGTACTCGGTGAAATCCTCAAGGTCGAACCGGCCATCGCTGACCGGCACGTCCCGCGCATCGGTCCAGTCGGTGATATACACCTCGTGCTCGGCCAACATGGACTGCACGGTCCCCCGCAGCAGCGTCGCGTAGTGGCCCGACATCGGCGCAATGATCAGCACCTTGGGATCGTTCCGGCGGTCCATGCCCGGCCCCTCGCGGCGGAACCGCAGCAGGTTGCAGAACGGCAGTTCGTACACGACCTCGGGTTCGGTCGTAACCTCGGCACCGTCTATCGTCACCGGCTTCAGGTCCCACTCCGGCTTGCCATAGCGGCGCGTGGCCGAGATGAACATCTCGCACATCGCGGCGGTGGTTCGCACCGGGTAGGTGTCGGCCGCCGGGTTCAAGGGATTGGTCAGCATGTCGCGGGTCATACGCGCGGCATTGCGCATGGGCGAAATCGCGGCATGGGTCATCTCGTAGGCGTGATAGAGCATGCCGGACCTCTCATGCATTAGTGCGTACGTTGTGCCGGGGAAAGGTAGGGTTGGTTTTGCACTGCATCAAGGTGTTTCGCACCTGCAAGCTAAATGACGTGGCTTCCGTGTTTGACAAGTCGCGTTTGCTGTGGCAAAGGGCGCCACTTGCCTGACAATGATGCGAGATGTCCTGATGCCGAAGGATGAATGGGGCGTAAAGCGGGTCTGCCCGGCCTGCTCGACCCGATTTTACGATTTGCAGCGCGATCCGATGACCTGCCCGAACTGCGGGGCAGTGTTCGATCTTGAAAGTCTGACGTCCAAGAAGGGTGCCAGCGTTTCGCGCCCCGACAAGAAAGAACCGACCCCGGCGTCGGTCACCGCCGACACTTCGTCGGACGAAGAAGTCGTGCTGGACGATGATGACGACTCGGATGTCGATATCGAGGACGATCTGCTCGACGACGACGAGGACGATTCCGTGGATCTGGAAGAGATCGCCGACGTCTCGAAAGACGACGACGAAAGCTGACAACGGGTGGGGGCGATTTTGGGCTTGCACAAGCCTCGCCCCACCCCTAATAAACGCCCACCCGAACGCAGGGTGATTCAGGGGCCATAGCTCAGTTGGGAGAGCGCTTGCATGGCATGCAAGAGGTCAGGGGTTCGACTCCCCTTGGCTCCACCAAATCCTCCTTGAAAAGCACCAGTTAGTTCTGCCTTTCTCGTCAGAGGATTTACCTCTGCCGCGCAGACGGGTGCTGTTTTCCCTACGAAAATCCATGCTGCTTTGATCCGCGCCCTTCAGCGCGTCGATCGCTGCGCAGTCCCTCCCCTGTCAAACCCGAGGATGGCCCATGAGCGACCATTTCTTCGTCGTGACGGGCGGTCCCGGTGCGGGCAAGACCAGCCTGATCACCGAGCTTGCCCGCCGTGGCTTCCACACAATCCCCGAATCCGGCCGCGCGATCATCCGTGAGGAGGTGGCCAGCGGCGGAGACGCCCTCCCC
>JBFHFG010000324.1:0-4474 GCA_041583815.1 Halovulum sp. | reverse complement strand
TAACCGTCGCCAGTACTGCCAGCAGCACGGTGGACCGCGCCCCGGCCAGCACCCGGCTGAACAGGTCGCGCCCATACCAGTCGGTGCCCAGCGGGAATTCGGCCGACGGCGCGGCGAAGCGCGCGCCGAAGTTGAACGACTCGGGGTCGTTGGGGGCCAGTACCGGGCCAAGAGCGGCGACCAGCAGCAGGGCAGAGACCAGCACCAGGCCCACGGCCCCCTGCGGGCTGCGCAGCAGGGCGCGCATCGTATTCAGGACAGCGCTCATTCGAACTGAATCCTCTTGTCGAGCGCCGCATAGGCCAGGTCGGCCAGCAGGTTGGCGCAGGCATAGGTCACGGCCATGATCAGTGCTCCGGCCTGAAGCATCGGCAGGTCGCGGTTCTGGATTGCCAGGATCAGCTGCCGACCAACGCCGGGAAACGAGAACACCTCTTCAACGACGATCACGCCGCCGATCAGGTAGCCGATGTCCAGCGCGATCACCGTGATCGCCGGCAGCAGCGAGTTGCGCAGGGCATGGTGGTACAGCACCCGGCGGCGAGGCAGTCCGCGCAGCCGTGCGGCGCGCACGAAATCGCTGTCCAGCGTGTCGGCCATCTCCGAGCGCACCATGCGGCTGACATGGGCCGTCAGCACGATGGTCAGGGTCAGCACCGGCAACGCGATGTGGTGCAGTGCGTCCCAGAAATCCTCGGCAAAGGGCGTGTAACCGGATGCGGGGAACAGCGCGACCGACGGACCCGCCAGCCAGACCAGCAGCAGCGTCGCCAGCACGAACTCCGGCAGCGAGACGCCGATATAGCTGACCACCGACACCGCAAGATCCGTGGGCCTGCCGCGCCGCGCCGCAGCCAGAACCCCCAGCGGAATCGCCACGATCGTCACCAGGACCAGCGACAGTGCCGCCAGGATGGCCGAGCGTCCGAGGGCCGACAGTATGGTCGGGCCGACCGGCTGCCCGGTCCGCATCGAAGTGCCGAAATCGCCCTGCAGCACGCCCGACAGCCAGTTCCAGTACTGGACATAGGCGGGCTGATCCAGGCCAAGGCGCTGGTTCAGCGCGGCAAGCGCTTCATCGGTGGCATATTCGCCCAGGATCATCGTCGCCGCGTTAGCGGGCAGGATCTGCGTCACCGCAAACACGATCATCGAGACAAGCAGGGCTGTCAGCGCCAGGTAGACAAGGCGCTTCAGCAGGAAGCTGGCCGACATGGCTGGTCCTTCGTTGAGACTTCGTTGGCCGGCGCCCGAGGGAGAGGGGGCGGGCGCCGGCCGGTGGACCGGATCAGCGCGTTGGCGCGTCTTCGGTCAGGGACACCGTGTGCAGCGCGAAGTTGGCACCGCGCGGATGCTGGACATAGCCTTCGACATGTTCAGCCTGGGCGCCCAGCAGATCGAAGAAACAGGGCACCAGTGCCGGAACTTCCTCGCGCATCATCGTCTGCGCCTGAGCGTACAGGTCCGCCCGCATGTCGCTGTCGGTCGTCTGGTCGGCCTTGGCCACCAGCGCGTCGAATTCAGTGTTGTTCCACTTGGTCTCGTTCCACGACGCGCCCGAGGTGAACAGCAGGTTGAAGATCGTGCCCTCGGTCGGCTGCATGTTGTAGTAGCCGACATAGAACCGGCCCTTTTTCCACACCTGGTCCAGGTACGAGGAGTGATCCATCGTTTGCACCTTGATGTCGAAGCCGCCCGCGCGCGCCATCTCGCGCACCACCACGGCCAACGAGGCCCGGTAGTCCGGCTTGACTGACGCGACGAGTTCCAGCTCGATCCCGTCGGGATAGCCAGCCTCGGCCAGCAGCGCCTTGGACCGTTCGGGGTCGAACGGTTTCAGCTCTGCTTCTGAATAGTAGCGGTAGGCGGCGTTGACCGGTGTGTCGTTGCCCGGCGTGCCAAAACCCTCGGCGACCAGTTCCACGATCGCCTCGCGGTCCAGCGTCAGCGACAGGGCCTCGCGCACGCGGATGTCGTCGAACGGTGCTTGGGTGGTGTCCATCACGATATCCAGGAACCGGCCCGACGGGGTCCGCAGCCCGATCACGCCATCGGCGGCCGAGACGCGCTCGAAATCGGTCGGCTGGACCTCCAGCAGCAGGTCGACCTCGCCCGCCAGCATCGCAGCGGCAGCTCCGGCTGCATCGGGGAAGGTCAGGACCTCGACGCCATCAAGATAGGGCTGGTCGGGAATGAAGTAGTCCGGGTTCTTTTCCAGAACGACCTTCTGGTCGGGCAGGAATTCGACCAGGCGGAACGGGCCCGAGCCGACGGGTGTCGTTGCCAGGCTTTCGAAATCGCCGGTCGCGATCTCGGCCGGGATCACCTTGGCGGTGGGGTAAGACAGCGCGACGGGCAGGTCGGCATAGGGGCTGGTCGTGCGGATGACGACGGTATGCTCGCCCTCGGCCGAGACGCTTTCGATCGGGCCAAGGTTGCGGCTGCCCGGCGCAGCGGTCTCGGGGTCCAGTAGCTTGGTGAACGACGCTTCCACGTCTGTGGCCGTCACCGGTTTCCCGTTCGAGAAGGTGGCGTTGTCGCGAAGGGTGAAGCGCCACTCGGTGGCGTCGTCGTTCGCGGTCCATTCGGTCGCAAGGTCCGGCTGCGCGGACATGTCGGTGGCCAGGGTCGTCAGGCCGGAATACAGCATCTCGGCCAGCATGTATTCCGAGTTCAGCCGTGTCAGCATCGGGTTCAGAACCGATGGCGTGATGTTCAGGGCCACGCGCAGCGTGCCGCCGGGCGTGGCGGCGCGGGCGGGCAGGACGGGCAGCGCCGCGGCCAGCGCGACGGCGCTAACGCCGAGTTGCAGAAACCGGCGGCGGTTTGTCCGAATGGTTGTCATCTGAGGACCTCTCTGCTGGGGAAGTGCCCGCGTTGGGGCGTTCAGGGCGTTCGCTTGGTGCGAATTCTGCATCGAAGAAATTCTCGACCGCGCGGGACAGCGCGATCAGGTCGGCATCGGTGGTATGCTCGTCGGCGGCATGCACGTTGCGTCCGGGGCGCGACAACCCGCCCAGCAGCATGTGCTGCTGTCCGGCGCGCTGCACCCAGCCGAAATCGGACGATGTGCCCGAACCATACTTCAGAAAGGCGTCCTCGGGCAGGCCGAACGCAGCGGCGCGCGCCAGCGTCCAGCGCCGGGTGGCGGGACCGTCGGGGTCCGCGACCGGCGGCAGGTGCCCGACTTCATCCACCGACCAGGACAGAACCGGGCTGCCCTGAAGCGCCGCGATCAGCCGTGCCTCGATCTCGGCGCGGGCGTCGGCGGCGGTCTCTTCCGGCAGGTAGCGCCGGTTCAGCGTGATCGTGCAGCGGCCCGGAATGGCCGATCCCTTGTCGCCGCCGTGGATCGCCGTCACTGACAACCGGGCGCGCAGCGGCCCGTCAGCCCAGGGCGGCGCGGGCATGTCGGTGGTGCGGTCGGCCAGCGCATCATTCAGCGCGCGCATCGCCACCATCACCGGCAGCGCCGCCTCGACCGCGTTGACGCCGCGATCAGGCTCGCCCGAATGGGCGGTGCGCCCCTCCAGCGTCACGATCAGGTCCAGCGAACCCAGACACCCGGCCCAGATCCGTGGCTCGGCCGAGCCGTTGAGGTTCAGCATCACCTGCGGCAGGGGGCGCGATTCGGCCAGGTAGCGGATGCCCGGATGGCGGCCGCCTTCCTCGTCGGTGCAGAACGCCAGGACCGGTCGGAACGCAAGCGTCGCGCCGCGCGCCTGCATCCGGCCCAGCGCATCCAGCACCGCGACGATGGTCCCCTTCATGTCGGCGGTGCCGCGCCCGTACAGGGTGTCGCCTTCGCGCGTCAGCTCAAGCGGGGGGCGGGTCCAGCCGTCGCCGACAGGGGCGGTATCGGTGTGAAAATAGACCAGCGCCTCGGGGGCATCGGCGGGGCCAAGATCGGGCCGCCGGATCAGGTTGACCCGCGCGCCGCGCACGCCCTGCGCCTGCCACAAGGCCTGCGGCACCTCGACCCGTTCCGCGCTGCCGCCAAGGGGGGTGCTCAACTCTTCCAACAGGTCCGCGAAATCTGCATAGCTGTCGCCTGGTGGAAAGCACGTGTTGCAGGCGACCAGCCGGGCCAGCATCCGCTGCATGGATTCGATTTGAGGTTCACAGGCCGGCCGATTTCTCATAACTATATAGAAAACAGAAAAGCAGCGATCACACAAGACCGGGAGTTATTTGATGACGAAAAATTCTAAAGTGGGCCTTGGCGACAGCCTTCAGGCAGCGCCCCTGCACGAGCAGATAAAGGACCGCATCCTTCAGCGGATCATACTCGAAGAATGGCCAGAGGGCTTTGTCGTTCCGCCCGAAACCGAATTGGCGGCCAGCCTTGGCGTGTCCTACGGCACGATCCGGCGGGCGATGAATGATCTGACGGCGCAAGGGGTTATCATGCGCCGACGCAAGACCGGCACGGTGGTCACCGGGCGCACGCCGCATCACACTCTGTCGCGCTTCT
>JBFHFG010000323.1:0-4492 GCA_041583815.1 Halovulum sp. | reverse complement strand
GGAAGAATGCGGCGCGGTTCCCGGCCTCGGTCCCGTCGGACAGCACCGCGTAGAAATAGATCGGGATGCCGACCACGAACCACACGTCGCGCGCGCCGAACAGGAACATTCGCGCCGCCGACAGCCGGTTGATGTCCGCATCCTTCGAGAACACTTCCCGGAACTTCGCGCCCTTGCGGCCCTTCGGCAGGCCGGACGGCATCCAGACCGCCACGGCGATCAGGATCGCCGCCAGCACCGCCGCCATCGCCAGCACCGCCGGAACGAAGCCGAACCCCGCCAGCAGCGCGGCGCCCAGGCCGAACCCCACGCCCTTCACGGCATTCTTCGAGCCGGTCAGCCAGGCCACCCAGCGGAACAGCCCCTCACCCGGCGCCAACAGCTTGACCGCGGACTTGGAACTCATCTTGGCCAGGTCCTTCGCCACGCCAGACGCGCCCTGCACGACCATCACGTAGGCCACCGACAGCCCCACGGCCCAAGCAGGGTCCAGCGCCGCCAGCGCAAGCAGTGCGACGATCTGGATCGCCAGCCCCGCGTACAGGGTCGAGGTCAGCCCGAAGCGCGCCGCGATCCAGCCCGCCGACAGGTTGGTGACAATCCCCATGAACTCGTAAAGCAGGAACAAATAGGCCAGCTGGATCGGCGAAAAGCCCAGCGTGTGGAAATGCAGCAGCACCAGCATCCGCAGCGCGCCGTCGGATAGCATGAACGCCCAATAGGCGGCGGTGACGGCGACATAAGCCGCCATCCCTTCGAGTTTCCCGGTCACAGCCCCTCTCCGACCAGCCGGGCGACATCGGCCAGCCGCCAGGCATAGCCGTACTCGTTGTCGTACCAGGCATAGACCTTCACCTGCGTGCCGTTCACGACCATCGTCGACAGCGCGTCGATGATCGCAGAGCGCGGGTCGTTCAGGTAGTCGGTCGAGACCAGCGGCCGTTCTTCGTAACCCAGAATGCCCTTCAGCGGCCCCTCGGCATACTTGCGGAACAGGGCGTTGACCTCTTCCGCGGTCGTCTCGCGCTCCACCTCGAACACGCAATCGGTCAGCGAGGCATTCAGCAGCGGCACCCGCACCGCATGGCCGTTCAACCGGCCCTTGAGTTCCGGATAGATCAGCGTGATCGCCGTTGCCGAGCCGGTGGTCGTCGGGATCAGGTTCGACAGCGCCGAGCGTGCCCGGCGTGGGTCCTTGGCGGGCCGGTCGACGATGGTCTGCGTGTTGGTCACATCATGGATCGTGGTGATCGCGCCGTGCCTGATGCCCAGTTCCTCGTGGATCACCTTCACCACCGGCGCCAGGCAATTCGTCGTGCAACTGGCCGCAGTGATTAGATCATGTTTTTCAGCGTCATACAGGTCATGATTCACACCGTAGACAAGGTTCAGCGCGCCGCCATCCTTGACCGGGGCCGAGACCACGACCTTGCGCACGCCCGCGTCGTAATAGGGCTGCACCTTCTCGCCGGTCTTGAACACTCCGGTGCAGTCGATCACCAGATCGACGCCCAGTTCCTTCAGCGGCAGATCCTCGATCCGGCGTTCGGCGGTCAGGCGCATCCGCTGGCCGTTGATCGTCAGGCTGTCCGCATCGTGGCCGATATCGGCTTTCCAGCGGCCGTGAACACTGTCGAACTCCATCAGCAGCGCGTGCTGCGCGGGGTCCGCGACAAGGTCGTTCAGCAGCACGATCTGCCCCGGCGCGCCCTCGTCCACCAGCGCGCGCAAAACCAGTTTTCCGATACGGCCCAGACCGTTGATCGCAATTCTTGTCATTTCGTCTCATCCGTTGCGGGGAACCAGTGGCGGGTCCGGTTGGCAAACGCGACCAGCGACAGCATCACCGGCACCTCGACCAGAACGCCGACGACCGTGGCCAGCGCCGCGCCCGAACCAAGACCGAACAGGCTGATGGCGACGGCCACCGCCAGCTCAAAGAAGTTCGATGTGCCGATCAGCGCGCAGGGCGCGGCCACGTCGAAGGGCACGCGCCACGCACGGGCGGCACCGTAGGCCACGAAAAAGATGCCATAGCTCTGGATCAGCAGCGGCACGGCGATCAGCGCGATCACCAGCGGGTTGTCCAGGATCACCTGCCCCTGAAAGCCGAACAGCAACACGACCGTCAGCAAAAGGCCCAGGATCGAGGCCGGGCGGGCCCGCTCCTTGAAGCGCTCGACGGCGGCTTCCCCACCCTGCGCGTCCAGCCGGTTGCGGATCAGCAGCCCGGCGATCAGCGGGGCGGCGACGTAAAGCGCGGCGGACAGCAGCAGCGTGCCCCAAGGCACGGTGATGTCGGTGACGCCCAGCAGAAAGGCGACGATCGGCGCAAAGGCGAAGATCATGATCACGTCGTTCACGCTGACCTGCACCAGCGTGTAAGTCGGATCGCCCCGCGTCAGGTTCGACCAGACGAACACCATCGCCGTGCACGGGGCCGCGCCCAGCAGGATCACACCGGCAAGATAGGCCTGCGCGTCATCGGGCGGGATCAGCCCGGCAAAGATATAGTTGAAGAACAGAACGCCAAGCGCGGCCATGCTGAACGGCTTAATCAGCCAGTTGACCACCAGCGTGATCACCAGACCCTTGGGCCGGTCGCCGATGCGTTTCAGCGCGCCGAAATCGACGCCGACCATCATCGGCAGGATCATCGCCCAGATCAGCACCGCAACCGGCAGGTTGACCTTCGCCACCTCCAGCGCCGCTAGGGCCGAGAACAGGCCGGGCAGCAGGCTGCCCAGCACCAGCCCGGCAAGGATCGCACCCGCGACCCAAGCCGACAGCCAGCGTTCGAAACTTCCCAGGCCGCCCGGCGCGGGGCGGCCTTCCGTCGTTGTGGTCATGTCAGGCAGTTTCCGTTGCTTGATCTGTGGCGTCCAGCTGGCGTTGCAGCGACTCGCGGCTCAGCCCCTCGAACGGGATCGAGACAAAGGCCGATATGCGCTGGCGCAGCTGACGGTAGGTGTCCTTGAAGGCCAGCGCCTTTTCGGCGTCGGTGCCCTCGACCTTGACCGGGTCGGGCAGGCCCCAGTGCGCGGTCATCGGCTGACCGGGCCAGGGCGGACATTCCTCGTTCGCCGCCGCGTCGCATACGGTGAAGACGAAATCGAACTCGGGCGCGCCCTCGCCCTGGAACTCCTCGATCGATTTCGAGCGCAGCCCCGAGATGTCGTGGTCAAGCTGCTCCAGGATCTCCAGCGCGAAGGCGTTCGGGCCGCCTGCCGGGCGGGTGCCGGCGGAATAGGCGTTGAATCGCCCCTGCCCCAGGTCGCGCAGCAGCGCCTCGGCAAAGATCGAACGCGCGGAATTGCCCGAGCAGATGAAAAGCACGTTGAAAGGACGGTCCGACATCATGAAGCCCCCTTGCATGTCGGTGGACAGCGCCCGCGCGGTGCGTGGCGCGCACAGGTCCGGACGGCCGTTGCAGCAGTCCGCGACAAGGAAATCGATCAGCGCCCCAAGGCGTTGCAACTCGACCGTGTAGAACACCGCCCGCCCCTGCCGCTCGGACCGGACAAGGCCCGCCCGCTCCAACGTCGAAAGATAGACGGACAGGGTGTTGGGTTTCAGGTCCAGCGCCTGGGTGATCTCGGTCGGGCGCACGCCCTGCGGCGCACGGCGGGCCAGCAGCCGGAACACCGCCAGCCGCCCGTCATGTCCCAGCGCGGTCAGCGCTTCGGTATGCAGATTCGATTCCATAGTTCGTGAATACATGAACTATGGAATATTGCAACCCGCGATCAGCCCTCGTCGGTCTCGGGCTCCAGGTTGCCCCGCCGCTCGAGGAACCGCGCCAGCCCCCAGGCCAGCAGCGCCCAGGCCGCGCCGAGGGTCCAACCGGCCAGAACGTCACTGGGCCAGTGGACGCCCAGGTAGACGCGGCTGAGGCCGACCAGGATGGTGGCGGTGACAGCGATGCCCAGCAGGTAGGCTTTCACCGTGCGACGGGGCTGGGTGCGGGCCAGCATCATGGCGAGGGTGAGGTAGGTCATCGCGGCCATCAGCGAGTGGCCCGAGGGGAAGCTGGCCGTGTAGACGTGCGAGCCATGGGACACGAGGTCGGGCCGGGGGCGGGAGAACAGCTCCTTGAAGCCGGAGCTGACGGCAAGGCCCCCTGCCACCACGGCCAGCAGGAACAGGGCCGAGCGGCGCTGGCCGGTCAGCCAGAGGAAGCCTGTCACCGCGAAAACCAGCAGGGTCAGCACCGCAACCCCGCCAAGCGCCGTGCAGTCGCGGGCCATTTCCTCGAGCCAGGACGGGCCGAGCGGGTCGGCGGGGTCGAGAGGGCTGCGCATCGCCAGCAGGAGCGCCTCGTCGAAGGCGCGGGTGGAGCCTTCGAGCACCTCGTCGGCCAGCTCGACGAAGGCCCAGACCAGGGCTGCGACGACCAGGAAGGACAGGATCGCGGCGCGGGACAGGGCGGCGGCGGGATTGGTCAGGTCGGGGCGCATGCAGTCCTCGGGTCTGGCGGGTTCATCCTGCAATG
>JBFHFG010000322.1:0-4495 GCA_041583815.1 Halovulum sp. | reverse complement strand
TGCGCCATCTCGGCAAACTTGGCCTGCTCGGCTGGTGGGACGACGTTGACTTCCATCTTCTCGGCCAGTGCGGGCAGTCCGCGCTCGGACGCCTCGATGATCCGGCTCATCGACCGGCCGGCCTCGGTTGCGACCTCGGCTGCCCAGTTCACCAGGTACTGGTGCTCTGGGGTGAGCGAATTGAAGAAGTCCTCGTTCATCGTCCAGACATAGGGCGTGATGACGTGGTTGGTGATCGAAAGGTATTTCTGAACCTCGTCGAACTTGGCGAAGGCGATGATCGGCACCGGGTTCATCTGGCCGTCGGCGACCCCGGTCTGCAACGCGGTATAGACCTCGGCCCAGGGCAGGGCGGTGGGCTGGCCGCCCAGCGACGAAATGATCGCCTCGTGTGTGGGCAGCGTCATGGTGCGGATCCGCAGCCCGTCCATGTCTTCGACGCTCTTGATCGGGCGCTTGGAGTTGGTGAACGCGAAGAACCCGCCCGAGTCCAGCAGGCCCAGCACCTTCAGTTCGGTGTTGTCCTCGATTCCGGCTACGAACTTCTCTCCGAACGAGCTGTCCTTGGTGATGACCCGGCTGGCCACACCGATGTTGGGAAAGGCGAAGGGAATGTCGAACACGCCGACCAGCGGGTAGTGCTGCGCCAGGCCACCGGCCGACGAAATCGTGCTTTCCACCAGCCCGGAACGCACCTGGTCGATGACCTCGGCGTCTTTGCCAAGCTGGCCGTTGGGGAACAGCTCTACCTCGATAGCGCCGTTGGAGTTAGCCTCGACCAGCGACTCGAAGACTGCGGCCATCGCGCCAGAGTGGCTTTGCATCGGGTCTTCGGGGTTTAGGTGGGCCAGCCGGATCGTGACATCCGCGGCCTGCACCTGCGACGCGACCAGCGCCGTGGCGATACCGATCGCCAGGTTCTTTCCGATGGTCATTGGATCTCTCCTTTTCTGTTGGACTTGCTTGGTTTTTTTCTTGCGCGCCCTAAAGGCCCAGAAGGCGCGGGATGAACAGTGTCAGGTCGGGCCAGTATGCAATCAGGATCAGCACCCCGACCTCGGCCAGGATGAAGGGCCAAAGTTCGCGGGTGATGCCTTCCACCTTCTCGCCGGTGACCGATGCCAGGACGAACAGGCAGGCGCCCACCGGCGGTGTCATCAGCGAGATGTTGAGCGCAAGGATGATCATGATCCCGGCATGCACCGGTTCCATCCCGATCTGTACCAACAGCGGGGCGAGGACCGGCGCCAGGATGATCAGCGTCGCGTTGATGTCCATCACCAGGCCGATCAGCAGCAGCAGCAGCAGGATCAGAAGGATCACGATACTGGGGTTTTCCGAGATCGACAGGATCGCGCCGGCTATTTCCTGCGGGATGCGGTTGAAGGTCATCCACCAGCCCAGCACCGTGGCCGAGGCGATGATCAGGAAAATGATCCCGGTGATCCGCGTGGTGCGCACGGCGATGTCGTACAGGTCCTGCCAGCTGAGCGCGCGATAGACGACGCCGCCCACGAACAGCGCATAGGCGACGGCAATGGCCGCAGCCTCGGTCGGGGTGGCGAAGCCGCCCAGGATCGAGCCCAGTATGAATACCGGCAGTAAGGCGGCCAGGAACCCTTCACGCAGTGCCGCGATCACCAGGCGGAAGCTGGGCCGCCCTTCGCCTTTGGGCAGGTTCTTGCGGCGCGCGGTCAGCGCGATCACGGCCATGCAGATGGCACAGATCAGCAGCCCCGGAAGTATACCTGCCGCGAACAGCCCGGCGATCGAGACGCCCATGATCGAGCCATAGATGATGGCCAGTGTCGATGGCGGGATCGTCGGACCAATGATTGACCCGGCGGCTGTAACCGCGCAGGCATAGGGGCGGGAGTATCCCGCGCGCTGCATGGCAGGGACCAATGTGTTGCCGAACGCCGCGGCGTCCGCCGTGGCCGAGCCGGTGATGCCCGCGAACATGACCGATGCGACCATGTTGCTGTGCGCCATTCCGCCCCGCATCCAGCCGACCAGCGCATCTGCCAGGCGAACCAGGCCCTGCGTGATGCCTGAACGGTTCATGATCTCGCCCGCCAGGATGAAGAACGGCATGGCCAGGAAGGGGAACAGGTCAAGCCCGGCAAAGACACGGTCGGGCACCATCGTCATGAACCGCGGCCCCATGTCGATGATGCCGATGGTTCCAGCGACGCCGATGGCGATGCCGACCGGCATACCGAAGGCCAGAAAGCCGAAAAATGCGATTGGAACCAGGTATATGGCCATCAGTCGTCTCCTGTTCCGATGATCGTCGCGCCTGTGGAGACCGGAGCGCGATCGGCAAAGAAATCGTGCAATCCCATCAGCGCGAACTGCAGGCAGGCGACGAATGCCGCAAGAGGCACCCCGGCGAACGCATAGCCTTTGGGGATGGCGTAGATCATGGTGATGCGGCTCATGCCCTTTTCGGTGAAGCCGATGCCGTACCAGAACAGCACGAAGAAGAACGCGAAGCCGATCACGTCAAAGGCGACGGCCAGCCAGCGCCGCACACCCGCCGGCAATCGCGAGAAGATGAACTCCACGCCGATATGCTCGCGGTAGGCGACCCCGCTGGACACGGCCAGCAGCGCCATCCAGATCATCAGATAGCGGGCAAGTTCCTCGGTGAAGGTGATAGGCAGCGGGATGACATAGCGGGCCAGGACGCCCAGCCAGACATCCAGCACGAGAATGACCAGTAGCGCGACGCAGACGCGCTCTACGCCCCAGTTCACGCGCAGGCTCCAGGTGCGGGCCAGATGAGGGATGTTCGCCATGCCGGGCGATTCTCCTTGCCGTCGACGCTGCTTGACAGGGCGATGAACGCATCGTTTCATGTGCATTGCAATGATGAAATATTCTTTTCGCACTGGATTTGCACTTGGCAGGCTGATCTGACGCGACAAGCAACATCCGGTGATTAAGGAACAGGCAATGAACGGTCCGGAGTCCCTGAACCAGCGCATTCACGCGATCTACGGGCAGTTGCCAGAGCGCGAGCGGCGGGTCGCCGATCTGGTTCTGATCGGGCCGGGCGACATTGCCTTGCGAACCGTGTCTGAATTGGCGGGTCTGGCCGGCGTGTCGAACGCCACTGTCTCACGGTTCTTCCAGCGCCTCGGCTACAACGGCTATGACGAGGCCCGCCGGGCGTCGCGGGCGATGCGCGCAAAGGGCTCGCCGCTCTACCTGGCCGACGCTCAGCCGGGCACATCAGAGAAGCCTCGGGCGGGGGATCTGGTGCGGATCGAGACCGACCTCATCGAACGGTCGCTCGAAATGCTCAACCCGCTGACGGTCGAAGACCTTGCTGCGCACCTTGCCGCGGCCCGGCGGCTACGGGTGGCCGGTTTCCGGAACAGCCGGTTCCTGGCTGACTACGTCGTCGCGGCGTTGAGCCAGTTCCGCCCCGATGTCGAACCGCTGATCCCGGCAGGGCTGACCATTTCGGAACGGCTGGCCGGATTGGGCAAGGGCGACCTGGTCGTGATCATCGGGCTAAGACGGCGACCTCGCCTGTTCACCCAATTCGTCCGCGCTGCCGCCTCGACCGGGGCGGACGTGGCGCTGATCGCGGACGAGAGCATCCGCGAAGCCCCCGCCTTCGTGCGCTGGAACCTGACGGTGGCGGTGAACACGCCGCAATTGATGGACAGCTATGTCGGGGCGATGGCGGCGATCCGTTTGATCATGTTGCAGGCGGCCACGCAACTTGGCCGCGCCGGGCACGAACACCTCGAAAAGATCGAAGGCCTGCACGAGGATCTGTCGGAACTGGAATGATCCGCAGTGCGGGTCACGCGACTTTCAGGGGCCGCGTGACCATTGATCAGAAACCGCCGGGGCGGATCAGAGCTTCTGTTCCAGCTCGGGCACGGCGTCGAAAAGATCGGCGACGAGGCCGTAATCCGCGACCTGGAAGATGGGCGCCTCTTCGTCCTTGTTGATCGCTACGATCACCTTGGAATCCTTCATCCCCGCCAGGTGCTGGATCGCGCCCGAGATGCCGACGGCGATGTAAAGCTCCGGCGCGACGACCTTGCCGGTCTGGCCGACCTGCCAGTCGTTCGGGGCATAACCCGAGTCGACCGCCGCCCGGCTGGCGCCCACTGCGGCGCCCAGTTTGTCGGCAAGCTTCTCGATCAGCGCGAAATTCTCTTCCGAACCGACGCCGCGGCCGCCCGAGACGACGATCTTGGCGCTGGTCAGTTCCGGACGGTCGCTTTCGGCGACCTTGTCCTCGACCCATTCAGACAGGCCCGGGTTGTCGGCCATCGACACGGTCTCGACCGGAGCCGAATTACCGCTGCCTGCGGCATCGAAGGTCGAGGTGCGGATCGTCAGCACCTTCTTCGCGTCGCCCGATTGAACGGTCTGGATCGCGTTGCCCGCATAGACCGGACGTTCGAACGTGTTGCCGTCGACCACGCCCGACACGTCCGAGATCACCATCACGTCCAGCAGCGCCGCG
>JBFHFG010000321.1:0-4499 GCA_041583815.1 Halovulum sp. | reverse complement strand
GGCGATTTTACTGTCGCCTGCCGGGACGATGACAGCTTCCTGGTGTTCGGCTCCTCCGCCGCGCAGATCTATCACATGCGGTGGTTCGAGCGGCATCTGCCGGGGGACGGCTCGGTCGCGGTGCGGCGGCTGGGGCAGACCCTTGTCGGGTTGATGATTGCCGGGCCGAAGTCGCGTGACGTGCTGGCGGGGCTGGTCGATGCCGACATCGGTCCGCAGGCGTTCCGCTTAATGGATCATCGGGAGATGGACGTTGCGGGCCGTCCCTGCGCGGTCAACCGGATCAGCTATACCGGTGATCTGGGCTACGAGATCTGGATGGAACCGGCCTATGCGCGGCCCGTCTATCTGGCGCTGAAAGAGGCTGGGGCGGCGCATGGTATTCGCGATTTCGGGATGCGTGCCCTGCTGTCGATGCGGCTGGAGAAGAACTTCCCCACCTGGGGGCACGAACTGCGCCCGGTCTATGGCCCGTTCGAGGGCGCGATGGACCGGTTTGTTAAGCTGGACAAGAACGATTTCATCGGGCGCGAGGCTGCCGCGCGGGAACAGGCCGAAGGGCCGCGCCTGCGGCGAGTCTCGTTCCTGATCGACGCGGGGACAGCGGACGTGATGGCGGACGAGCCGATCTGGGCGCAGGTGGGGGACACCGATTACGGCACCATCACTGCGCCGCATGACACGGGTGTCGCGCGGCATACCGGCGACGGCCCGCTTCCGCGGCCCGAAATGCAACGTGACGGCGATTGGCGAGTCGTGGGCTGGGTGACGTCGGGCGGGTTTGCGCACGGGATAGGGGCGTCGATGGCCCAGGGGTACGTGCCTGCGGCGTTGGCGGACAGGGCGGACGACGGCCTGTTCCAGGTCGAGATCCTGGGCGACCGGCGACCGGCGCGTATCGCGACAGAGCCTCCGTTCGATCCCACGGGCAGCCGCATGCGGGGTTGAGGCGGAAATCTCGGCCAGAACATGTCTATTTTGCGACGTGTACCCTTGTTTGGCGAAAGAACCGCGCCATATCTCAACCTAGTCGGAGCAATGGGTCACCGTTACGCCGCCGTTTGCTGACGCTTGAAGCTGGCGACATTTGTTGTGCCGAAAGCCAAGCGGGAGGGATGCCATGCGCCCCACGCATGGGTGACTTGTCGAGAATGCAATGGCGATACGTCAAAAAAAGGTCATATTGCGCCGCAAACACGAAAGACGGGAGATCAAGGAAGCGTATGTTCGATTACGTTGATCAGACCGCGTATGCCAACGATCAGGGCAAGCGCGCGCAGAAGTTGTTCGCTGCAGTGGTGCTGGCTGCCTTGGATGATGCCATCGCGGACGACAAGAAATACGGCAATGGCCAGGAAGTGATTGCGCGTTGGGCGCGGTCGCGTGATGGCCGCGAGGTTCTGACCTGCGCGGGCATCGAGGCCAACGAACGCACGGTGAAAGGCCTGATGGACTTCGTGTCCAAGGGTGTGCGCACCTCGGTTGCGCTGAGCCGTGAGGAAAGCGAGCGTCGGGCCGCGGCCTGATATCGGTTCGCCGAGAAGACTGAACCAGAAAAACCCCGTCGGCTGTTCAACCTGCCGAGCGGGGTTTTTCTGTATCTGGATGCCACCGGCCCGGTCAGGGTCGGGGCAGGCGAACGGTTAGGGTCGGTCATCATGCGACTCGCCTCGGGATTGGTCGGTTGGGATACTTGCCGGGTTTTGGTTCCCATCGGGTTAATGCCTGAAGGGCGTTGCACGATGAAATCGGCACAATCTGACCAGTGCGGTGGAACTGGTGCTGACGAATGCCGTTATGCACTGGGCGCAGGACTGCGCGGGGTGTGGGAACACTGTGAAAATCCCGGTTTTCACAGTGAAAACCCCCTTAACCGATTGATTTAAAAGAGTGATCAAAACTTACCCAAGTGTTAACGCCGTCGCGGGACCGGGTGTCGCGCTGCTGCGACCGGGGGTTGCGGGCGCGGGCGGGCCGATGCACTCTCGCCTCCGGGAGAAGACCAAGACCACCGGGAGGAGCCGATGACCCATGTTCTGGCGATAGACCAGGGCACCACGTCCAGCCGAGCGATTCTGTTCGACGGATCGCTGAAGGTCGCGGCCTCGGCGCAGGAGGAGTTCCCACAGCATTTCCCTCAGTCCGGCTGGGTGGAGCATGATCCGCAGGACCTGTGGTCCAGCACCGCAGGAAGCTGCCGTGCCGCGATCGAACGCGCCGGGCTGAGCCCCGACAAGGTCAGCGCCATCGGCATCACCAACCAGCGCGAGACCACGATTGTCTGGGACCGCGAGACCGGAAAGCCCGTCTATAACGCCATCGTCTGGCAGGACCGCCGCACCGCCGCCTTCTGTGCCGAACTGCGCAAGGCCGGACACGAGGCGACGATCACCGAGCGGACCGGCCTGCTGCTGGACCCGTATTTCTCGGCGACGAAACTGGCGTGGATTCTGGACAATGTCGACGGCGTGCGCGAACGGGCCGAGGCCGGCAAGCTGGCCTTCGGCACTGTCGACAGCTTTCTGATCTGGCGGCTGACCGCTGGACGCGCGCATGTCACTGACGCCACGAATGCCTGCCGCACCATGCTGTACAACATCCGCCAGCAAGGCTGGGACGAGGAAGTGTGCAAGCTGCTGAACATCCCGATGTCGCTGCTGCCCGAGATCAAGGACAGCGCTGCCGAGTTCGGCATGGCGCGCGCCGACCTGTTCGGGCGCGAGGTGCCGATTCTCGGCGTTGCGGGCGACCAGCAGGCGGCCACGGTGGGTCAGGCGGTGTTCAAGCCGGGGATGCTGAAATCGACCTATGGCACCGGCTGTTTCGCGCTGCTGAACACCGGTGATCAGCCAGTGGCCAGCCAGAACCGGCTGCTGACCACGGTGGCCTACCAGCTGGATGGCAAGCCGACCTATGCGCTGGAAGGCTCGATCTTCATCGCGGGTGCAGTGGTGCAATGGCTGCGCGACGGGCTGAAGATCATCCGCGAGGCATCGGAAACGCAGCCGCTGGCGGAACGGGCGGATCAGGGGCAGGAGCTGTACCTTGTGCCCGCTTTCACCGGGCTGGGCGCGCCTTACTGGGATGCGGACTGCCGTGGCGCGATCTACGGGCTGACGCGCAATTCCGGTCCGGCGGAATTCGCCCGCGCGGCGCTGGAATCGGTTGCCTTCCAGACCCGTGACCTGTGGGAGGCGATGCAGGCCGACTGGGGTGCGGGCGGCGAGGCGGTGCTGCGTGTCGATGGCGGCATGTCCGCGTCGGACTGGACGATGCAGTTCCTGGCCGACATGCTGGGCGCGCCGGTGGATCGCCCCGAGGTGCTGGAGACGACGGCGCTGGGCGCGGCCTGGCTGGCGGGCATGAAGGCCGGCCTGTACCCGGACCAGGAAGAGTTCGCGCGCGGCTGGGCGCTGGAGCGCCGCTTCGAGCCTGCCATGGACGATGCGGAACGCGCCCGGCGGTATGCCGGTTGGAAAGATGCGGTTGAACGGACGCTGACGCGATGAGCGTGCGAAAGCGGGGGAGCTGGACATGAAAGCTGCTGTTATCGGGCTTGGCGCCATGGGCATGGGCGCGGCCCAGTCCCTGCTGCGGGCGGGAATCGAAACCGTCGGTTGCGACATGATCGAGGAAGCCCTGGACCATTTCGCCGCCGAGGGCGGCACGCGCTCCGATAGCGCCGCGCAGGCGGTGCCGGGCGCGGACGTGGTGCTGGTGTTCCTGCTGAACGCCCAGCAGGTGCGCAGCGTGCTGTTCGGCAGCCGCGACGGCGCCGTGGCCGCCGCCGACCTGGGGACCGTCTTTGTGCTGAACGCGACGATGGGCCCGGACGAGGCCGAGGCGTTGGCCGACGACCTTCTGGCCGCCGGGATGATGGTGATCGACGCGCCGGTGTCCGGTGGGCGCGGCAAGTCGGCCGCTGGCGATCTGACGCTGATCGCCTCGGGTGCGGATGCGGCCTTCGACAAGGCGCGCCCGGCGCTGGAGGCGATTTCCTCGAAGATCTTCCGGCTGGGGCAGACGCCCGGAACGGCGGCGCGGGTCAAGATGATCAACCAGCTTCTGGCCGGGGTGCACACCGCTGCCATGGCCGAGGCGATGGTGCTGGCCGCGCGCGACGGGCTGGACCTGAAGGTGGTGCATGACGTGGTCTGCGACAGCACCGGCCAGTCGCGCATGTTCGAAAGCCGGGGCCTGCAGGTGGCCGAAGGAGCCTATGCGCCGCGGTCCTCGGTCGACATCGTTCGCAAGGACCTGGGCCTGGTCGAAGCGATGGCCGGGGACCTTGAACTGCCGATGCTGCGCCACGCCCTGTCCCTGTTCCAGGAGGCGTCCGCCGCCGGCATGGGGCGGCAGGCGGATGCTACCGTCGCCCGGCTGCTGGCCGAGCGCGCGGGGATCGAACTGCCCGAGAAGAGCTGACGCCGGTCAGCCGGCCAGGTCGGTCAGCCAGTTGCCGTGGACCCAGCCCTGCCGGTTGGCGGGGCCGGTGCCGC
>JBFHFG010000320.1:0-4550 GCA_041583815.1 Halovulum sp. | reverse complement strand
GGTCGTCACCGATACCTGGGTGTCGATGCACGATGCGCAAAGCGCGCGCGAACGGCGCCACAACCAGTTGCGGCCCTATCAGGTAAATGCCGCGCTGATGGCGCAGGCCAAGCCCGACGCGCTGTTCATGCACTGCCTGCCTGCCCATCGCGGCGACGAGGTGACCAACGAGGTCATGGACGGCCCCGCCTCGGTCATCTTCGACGAGGCCGAAAACCGCCTGCACGCGCAGAAGGCGATCCTGCGCTGGTGCCTGAACAGCTGATCCCGACCTGACCCGCGGCGAGGACGCCGCGGGTTTTACCACTTCTCAAGACCTGGCCCCTAGACCTGTCCGCGTAGCGAGGCGAAAGGACAGGCGACATGTTCAGCAATTCACGACCGGCGGCGCCGGCGCGTCAGGACGCGGCCATCGCGGAGGGCGCTGATATTGCCGAGCGGGCAATCGGCTTTGCGCGCCAGTACGGCACGCCGATCACGCCGGTCATCTACGAGGTCTGGTACACCTATGCCGCACGCCGTAACGCCAAGCTGAACGATGCGCTGGATACCGCGCTGAATACCGGCCAGACGCTGGACGAGGCCTTTCTGACGGGACTGTACGACGCGCATCTGTCGCCGGTCGCGGCAGCCGTTTCGATGGACCGGATCGGGACCGACCTGCATGGCACGCTGAACCGGGTCAGCGCGGCAATGGACGAGAACATGAAAGAGCATACGTTGTTCTCGGGGACCTTGCGCAACGCGCGGCAGTCGCTGGTCCAGGGCACCTCGAAAAGCGAGTTGTCGACGGTGATCCGCGACCTGCACCGCGCCAACCAGCAACACCTTGCGGCGGCCCAGAAGCTTGGCCTGCAGCTTGAGAAAAGCCGGGCCCAGGTCTCGAAGCTGAAAGGCGAACTGGTCGAGGTGAAGCGCAATTCGGCCACCGATTATCTGACCGGCCTGCCGAACCGCCGCGCACTGGACGAGGCGCTGGACATCGCCATCTTCGAGGCGCGGCAGCGCAACCAGCCGCTGACGATCCTGATGTGCTGCATCGATAACCTGGATTCGGTGACCCGGACCCACGGCCTGACCGCGGGGGACGATACCATGCGCGCCTTTGCGGACGTGCTGCGCAGGATGCTCCGGCCCGGCCAGATTGCGGCGCGCTTTGCCGGGGCGCGGTTCGCGGTGCTGCTGCCGACGACGCCCCCAGCCGAGACTTTCCGTCTGGCCGAGGAGGTGCGCAAGGGCTTCAAGGGGCTCGACACCGCGCGCGGCCCGATCGGGCAACTTTCGGTCTCGGCCGGCGGCGCCGGGCTGGCCGAGGGTGACGACCGTGACAGCCTGGTGAATCGCGCCGACCGGAACCTGACCGAGGCGCAGCAGGCCGGGCGCGACCGTACGGTCAGCGACTGAGGACGGGAATGTGCCCGGGGTCGTTGTTAGGATGCCCAAACGGGGATTGGGGCACGCGGTGGGGACACGGAACCCGCGTCGATCCCTGACGACGGCGCAGAGGTGACCCGCAGGACATTCCGGGCGGGTGTTGCCTTCCCCCGGACCCGAAGCGCGCTATCCTAAGCGACAGGTGCGCGCCGCGTGGCCGGTTGCGCAGGTCGAAACGTGTTCCCCGAGAGGTATCCTTGGCCTGGATCTTCGTGTACCTGGCGGCGCTGTTCGCCTTTCTTGCGATCGACGCGGTCTGGCTGACGCGGGTCATGCGTCCGCTGTTCGAACGGCATGTGGGGGCGTTGCTGCGGGATGACATCCTGATATCCGCTGCCGCCGGTTTCTACCTGGCCTACGTGGTCGGGATCCTGTGGTTCTGCGTGGCGCCGGGGCTACGCGACGGCTCGGTCGCCGTTGCGTTCGGACACGGGCTGGCGCTGGGCTTCCTGGCCTATGGCACTTACGAGTTTACCAACATGACCACGCTGAAAGGCTGGGTCTGGAGCATGGTGGCTGTCGACACCGCCTGGGGCATGGCCCTGACAGGCCTCACGGCGGTCATCGGCGTGCTGGTGGCGCGCGCATTGGGGCTTGGCGGCGCTTGAGCGGCGCGATTGTTGTGCTTGTCAGCCGCTTAACGGCCTGCGGGAATGTTGGCGCGGATCATGGCTCTTCGGCTTGCCCGGTGCCTCGCTGTTACCGAGGTGTATGAAATTGAGCATGGCCGCGCCCGTTGGGCGTTGGGGTTAGTCCGTGAGGATGGGCCGGGCTTTGGGGCTGGACCGATTTGTTGCTTTGGGAGTGCTCGGTTTGACGGGCTTGCGCCGAAGGTCGCCGCCGGATGCCTCCGGCGGGGATATTTGGGGACCAAAGTGGGCTTCGCGCCCTTCGGGTCAGCGGGCGCCGGCGAAGCGGGTGGCCCAGTCCTCGCGCTGCTCATCGGTGATCTTGGCGAAGAGCACATCCGGCGTCGTGAAGGCGTGACCCGCGGGCAGGGCCGCGAGTGCGGATTCCACGTCCGTCGGCCAGTCGGCGGTATCGACACCCATCGCCTGCAGCATCTGGGCGGAGGCGTGCGGGATGAACGGGGCCGACAGCACCGCGTAGAAGCGGATCAGGTTCAGCGCGAAGCGGACCACGCAGGCGGCGCGCTCGGGGTCGGTCTTGAACGCGGCCCAGGGTGCGGCGGATTGCAGGTATTCGTTGCCCGCGACCCAGATCGCCCGCAGCTCAGCCGCGGCCTTGCGCATCTCCATCGCGTCCATCGCGGCCTGGTAGGCGGCAAGGCGCGTGGTGAGTTCGGCCACGACCGCGCGCTCGGCCTCGGTCCAGTCTCCGCCCGCGGGTACTTCCTCGTCGAAGCGGGAGCGGCAGAACTTGGTGACGCGGCTGACGAAGTTCCCCAGCACGTCCGCCAGGTCCTTGTTCACGCCGTTCTGGAAGCTTTCCCAGGTGAACTCGCTGTCCGAGCTTTCCGGCACGTTCGACATCAGCCACCAGCGCCAGTAGTCCGCCGGAAGGATCTGTAGCGCCTGGTCCTGGAATACGCCCCGGCCCTTGGAGGTCGAGAACTGCCCGCCCTGGTAGTTCAGGTAGTTGAACGACTTGATGTAGTCGACCAGCTTCCACGGCTCGGCCCCATCGAAGTTTGCGCCGATGATCGTGGCGGGGAAGCTGAGCGTGTGGAAGGGCACGTTGTCCTTGCCCATGAACTGCACGTAGCGCACGTCCTCGGCGCCCTTGTCGGTACGCCACCAGCGTTCCCAGGCGTCGTCGCCCTTGCCGTTCGCGTCGGCCCATTCGGCGGTTGCGGCGATATACTCGATGGGCGCGTCGAACCAGACATAGAAGACCTTGCCCTCCATCCCCGGCCAGGGGGCGTCGCCCTTCTGCACCGGGATCCCCCAGTCCAGATCGCGGGTGATGCCCCGGTCCTGCAGGCCGTCGCCGTCGCGCAGCCATTTCTTCGCGATCGAGGTGGTCAGGATCGGCCAGTCGGTCTTGCTGTCGATCCATTTCTCCAGCTTCTCGGCCAGGGTGGACTGGCGCAGGAACAGGTGCTTGGTCTCGCGGATCTCGAGGTCGGTCGAGCCCGAAATCGCCGAACGCGGATCGATCAGGTCCGTCGGGTCGAGCTGCTTGGTACAGTTCTCGCACTGATCGCCGCGCGCGCTGTCATAGCCGCAGTTCGGGCAGGTGCCCTCGACATAGCGGTCGGGCAGGAAACGGCCGTCGGCGTTCGAGTAGATCATCTTCTCGGACACTTCGCGGATCAGCCCGGCCTCGGCCAGCCGGGCCGCGAAATGCTGCGTCAGCCGGTGGTTCCGCTGCGACGAGGAGCGTCCGAAATGGTCGAAGGACAGGCCGAACCCCTCGGCAATGTCCTTCTGGGTCTGCCACATCTCGGCGCAGTACTCGGCCACCGGCTTGCCCGCCTTGGCGGCGGCGATCTCGGCCGGGGTGCCGTGTTCGTCGGTGGCGCAGATGTACATCACCTCGTTCCCGCGGGCGCGCATGTAGCGGGCGAAGACGTCCGACGGCAGCTGGCTGCCGACCAGGTTGCCCAGGTGCTTGATGCCGTTGATATACGGCAGTGCCGAGGTGATCAGGATACGGGACATGGCGAGCGCGCCTTTTTCCTTTGGATTGCGCCTGTCGTGTACGCAATCGCAGGGAGCGGGGCAAGCGTGGCGCCACACTGTGCGTCCGGGACCATCGGCGCGGCAGAAACAGGTTGTGTTTTAAGTGCCGCGCGATTATCTGGCCCGCATCGAAATGCGGCCCCGGCGCGCGGGGCACTGACTCTGCAAGGATGAATGCGCAATGGCAAAGGCAAAGTTTGAGCGTACGAAGCCGCACGTGAACATCGGTACGATTGGTCACGTTGACCACGGCAAGACGACGCTGACGGCTGCGATCACGAAGTACTTCGGTGACTTCAAGGCCTACGACCAGATCGACGGCGCGCCGGAAGAGAAGGCCCGCGGGATCACGATCTCGACGGCGCACGTGGAGTACGAGACGGAGAAGAGTCACTACGCGCACGTGGACTGTACTGGGCACGCCGACTACATCAAGAACATGATCACGGGAGCGGCGCAGATGGACGGGGC
>JBFHFG010000319.1:0-4555 GCA_041583815.1 Halovulum sp. | reverse complement strand
GGTCGCGTCCATCGTGTGGGTGCGGCCGATCTTGATGATGTCCTTGAACGCCTCGGCCTTCGCGGCCAGTGCCGCGTGCAGCTTCTTCAGCCCCGGCAGGGTCACGTCACGGGCGGTCATGGCGACGGCAATATGCATCGCCGTCGGGAACGTGTCGTTCGACGACTGGCTCATGTTGCAGTGGTCGTTCGGGTGCACGGGCTTTTTCGAGCCCATCTCGCCGCCCAGCATCTCGATCGCACGGTTCGAGATCACCTCGTTCGCGTTCATGTTCGACTGCGTGCCCGAGCCGGTCTGCCAGACCACCAGCGGGAAATGATCGTCCAGCTTGCCGGTGACGACTTCATTGGCGGCCGCGACGATCGCATCGCCGATGCCCTTGTCCAGCTTGCCCTGCGCCATGTTCACGGTCGCGGCGGCCTGCTTGATGACGCCCAGCGCGCGCACGATGGCGACCGGCTGCGTCTCCCAGCCGATGGGGAAGTTCTTCAGGCTGCGCTGGGTCTGCGCACCCCAGTACTTGTCGGAAGGAACCTCGAGCGGTCCGAAGCTGTCGGTCTCGGTACGGGTGGCGGTCATTCTCTGGGCCTCGTTCTGAATGGACGCCGGATCTATAGCGACAGGAACATGCAATTCCAATGTGGCGTTTGATCCGTGTCATGTCGCGGGCCGCGCGCAGGCGCAACTCTGGCGGCAAAAGGAAAGGACATCCCATGGACGAACTGACGATCCCCGCCGACATCATGGACGATCTGATCGAGCGCATGCGCGGCTACATGGCACGCGAGGACGTGCCCGCCCCCGCCCGCCGCCCCGACGAATCCGAAGACGAGAACTACGCCTTCTCGATGGAAAGCCGCGCGGGCGACAGCATGGCAAAGGAGCTGCGGGACGAGATCGACGGCCTGGACGACGACCACCAGGCCGAACTGGTCGCGCTGATGTGGGTGGGCCGCGGCGATTTCGACGCCGCCGACTGGAAACAGGCCCTGCGCGAGGCGGTGGTGCGCCACGACGGACCGACCGCCGACTACCTGATGTCGCATCCGCTTGTGGCGGACTACTGGTCCGACGGGCTCGAAGCGCTGCGCGGGGATTGAGAACCCTGGATCAGGAAACGGGGACCACGGACCAGCGGACTACAAACGCAGACCGCCGCCCCCACCTCCCGCGTCAGTGTTTGCGGAACTGGTCCAGGCTGACGATGTCGCCACCCTTCTGGCCCGGCTCGACCTCTTCGGGGGCAGGCCGGGGGGCTTCGGGGGCGGCTTCGGCCGCCTCGGCCTCGTCCTCGCCGCCCGGCTCCTCGCCGGCGTCGAAGCGCAGGCCGAATTCCACCGACGGATCGACGAACGTGCTGATGGCATCGAAGGGCACGACAAGCCGCTCGGGCATCTCACCGAAGTTCAGGGTCACGGCGAACCGCTCGCCCGCGACCGACAGGTCGTCATACCAGTCCTGCAGGACGATGGTCATCTCTTCGGGATACCGCTCACGCAGGTGATCGGGGATATCGACACCCGGATGCGTGGTGTCGAACGTGATGAAGAAATGGTGCTTTCCCGGCAGGCCGTGCCGTGCAACCTCCGACAGCACGTCCGCCATCAGGCCCCGCAACGCCTTGTGCATCAGCCGGCCGTAATGGAATCGCTTGACCATCCTCACTCCCCTCGTTTGGTCGACAAGCATAGCCGGATCGTCGGCGCTGAAAAGGGGGGTGTAATCGTCCTGCGGCGCATCGGCGCGCCCGGCCCGAAAGGGGCGTCGGAAGCTGCGGCCGAACGGGTCCGAAAGGAAGGGAAATGCAGGCTTCTGTTGCCAGGTGCCTGCGAACCCCGCCAGACCTTGCAAAAGGCCTGGGCTTAGATTTCGGTTTGGCTACCGCTTACGCGGCAACGGCCACCGGAGCATGGTTGTCATTGGCAACTATACTGTACGAGCCGATAACGGTGGCATCCTGCCGAGTGAAAGCAAACACCTTTACACGTCCGTCGATCCTGTTTCGGCCCCTCTATCCGCCAATGACCGGATGTCTGGTGGAGCCGCCGGGTACCGCCCCCGGGTCCGATCCGCTTATTACGTGCGCGTTTATCACCATAGTCCCTTGCGGAACGTCCCTAATCTAGGCGCGCCGCACCCATCTTGCAAGGGGATCGGGCCGCGATCTCCGACCACAGGGCGCCCCGCCCGCGCCTTCCACTTTCTCCAAATATCCCCGCCGGAGGCATCCTCTGCCTGCCCCACGCCGCGCCACCAGAGGCGTCAGCGCAGCGCACCCAAACGCGGCACGCCCAGCTCCCGGATCAGCTTCGCCCGGATCGCGCGGGCGTAATCCTCGAAATCCGCCGCCCTCTCGACAAAGGCACCCGGTCCGCGCACGACGAAATACCGATAGTACCGCGCCAGTGCGATCTCGTCCGACTCGATCGCCAGCCCGTTGATGGTCACGTCGTCAAGGTCCGGCGGAATCACCAGCGCCTGCGGCGGCAGACCGACATTGCTCTGCCCGTCCCCCGACACGTCGATCTTGCGCTGATCGCAGACCGGCGCGCGGCGCAGCTGCCGCAGACCGAACGCCAGCGCATCGCCCAACGCCGTGGGCGCATTGCCGAACCGCCGCCCGTGCCCGCGCACGGTGGCGGCGATCCGGTCCAGATCGCCGGGCCGGGCGACCACGACCCAGTCCTCGACCATCGCTTGCTGGCGAACCCCGGACCATTCATAGACCTGAAGGGCAACGCTCGTGCCCGGCACCTGAAAGATCGCGGTGCGCACCGCGTCATCCTCCAGCGCCTGTGCCACGCCCTCAAGCTGCAGGCGATATTCTTCCGAATCGACCGAACTGCTGACATCCAGCGCCAGGGTCAGGGCCAATCGGCAGTGCGCGGCAGCCGGACCAGCCAGAAGCAGCAGGATCAGCAGCAAGGCCCGGATCATGAGGCGCAGATCATGGGGATCATGAGGCTGGCACCACCGCCTCGCGATACAGTTTCCGCCGGATGGCGCGGGGGTAATCGGAATAACCGGTGGCGCGCTCGACGAAACTGCCGTCCCCGGCGCGCACGAACCGCTCGTAGAACCGGGCGACGCTGACGCCGATCCGGTCGATCGCCAGCCCGTTCACCACCACGCCCCGCGCGGCGACCGCGCGGCTTTCCAGGCGGGTGTCGCGGCCGTCATTGGTGATCCCGTCCCCCGAGACGTCGATCACCCGCCGGCCGCAGTCGGGGACCTGGTCGAACATCGGCGCCATTGCGGCCAGGGCATCGCCCACGGCGGTCTTGCCGCCGCGGAACTGGCGCGGGGCGGCGCGGACCTGCGCGGCCAGGCGGGCCACGTCATCCGGTTCCGCCAGCCGCCGCCAGGGGATCGTCACCGCCTGCTCGGCCGCGCCGGACCACTGCACCACGGCGACGGACGCCTGCGCCACCCAAAGCGCGTCGGCCACGTCCGGATCGTCCAGCGCGTCGGCCAGCCCGTCCATCTGGAACCGGTACTCCCCCGCGTCGATCGACCCCGAGACATCGACCGCCAGCAGCAGCGCCAGCCGGCAAGCCTGCGCGGCCCCGGCCGTGGCCAGGCCCGCCAGCATCGCGATCAGCAGCGCCAGGACCCTCATGAACCGGAATCCTAGCGCCCGAACCCGGCTCCTACCAGTGGCCAGTGTTCTCCATGCTCGCCCACGGCTCCTGCGGGGGCAGCGGCTCACCGGCCTGCAGCAGCTCGACCGACACGTTGTCGGGGCTGCGCACGAAGGCCATGTGCCCGTCGCGCGGCGGCCGGTTGATGGTCACGCCATTGTCCATCAGGTGCTGGCACAGCTCGTAGATGTTCTCCACCCGGTAGGCGAGGTGCCCGAAATGACGGCTGTCGCTGGGCAGGCCCTCGTCGCCGTCCCAGTTGTAGGTCAGCTCGACGGCGGCATCTTCCTGCCCCGGAGGCGACATGAAGATCAGGCTGAACCGCCCGCCCTCGTTGTCGATGCGCCGGGTCTCCTCCAGCCCCAGCAGCTTGTAGAACGCCATGGATTTTTCCAGGTCCTTCACGCGGACCATCGTGTGCAGGTAGCGAATCTTCATAACCGGTTCCCGTCTGTCATCAGAATTTGCAATCGCACCCCAGATTTGGGTATGCTCCCCGCCCGGACCGCCAGATAATGTGGTCACCAAGAATCAGCCGGACGAGGCGCGAGGATGAATGATATGTCGGACCAGCCGCAACCCCAGGACGAGATCGCAGCCCTGCGCGCCCAGACCCACACCACGCGCCGGGCGACCGTCCCGGCGATGGAAGAGCGGCTCTACACGCCCCACCCCGTGCTCGACCACGGCTTCGTGCGCGCCATCGACTACATGGGCGACGACAGCGCGATCGTGCAGGCGGCGCGGGTCAGCTATGGCGCGGGCACCAAGAAGGCGCGCAACGACGAGGGGCTGATCCGCTACCTGATGCGGCACTGGCACTCGACCCCGTTCGAGATGTGCGAGCTGAAACTCCACGTCAAGCTGCCCGTCTTCGTCGCCCGCCAGTGGATCCGGCACCGCACGGCGAACGT
>JBFHFG010000318.1:0-4564 GCA_041583815.1 Halovulum sp. | reverse complement strand
CGCCTCGATCCTGCAGGCGCTCAACGCCCGCGCCCGGCGCGAGCAGGCCCGGATCGCCTTTGCCGAGGGCGATGACGAACGTGTGGTGCGCGCCGCCGTCGCCTTCGGGCGCGCGGGGCTGGGCACGCCTGTTGTCGTCGGGCGGCCCGAGCAGGTGCGCGGCTTTCTCGACGCCGCCGGGATGCCCGAGGCCATCGACGAGATCGAGATCGTCAACGCCGCCACGGTCGATGACCTGTCCAGCATGACCGCGACGCTGTACGCGCGGTTGCAGCGGCAGGGATTTGATCAGCGGGATTGTCACCGGCTGGCTTCGCGCGATCGGCATGTGTTCGCGTCGTTGCTGGTGCATCACGGGTTGGTCGACGGGATGGTGACGGGCGCAACCCGCAAGTCGGCGCAGGTTCTGGCGCAGATCGGCCATGTCTTCGACGTCGAGCCGGGGCATGGCGCGGTGGGGATCACCGCCGTGCTGCTGAACGGGCGCATGGTGCTGATCGCCGACACGCTGGTCCACGAATGGCCCGAGGAAGAGGACCTGGCCAACATCGCCGAGGCCGCCGCCAGCGTCGCCCGCACCCTGGGGCTGGAGCCGCGCGTCGCTTTCGCCAGCTTCTCGAACTTCGGCTACCCGGTGTCCGAACGGGCCGAGAAGATGTCGCGCGCCAACGAGATCCTGATCGAGCGCGGCGTGGATTTCGAGCATGACGGCGAAATGACCGTGGACGTGGCGCTGAATATGGACGTTATGCGCCAGTACCCGTTCTGCCGCCTGTCGGAACCGGCGAACATCCTTGTGGTGCCCGCGCGCCATTCGGCCTCGATCAGCGTCAAGCTGCTTCAGGAACTGGGCGGCGCCACGGTGATCGGCCCGATCCTGACCGGGATCGACAAGCCGGTGAAGATCTGCGCAATCAGCTCGACGGTGAACGACATTCTGAACATGGCGCTGCTGGCGGCCTGCAAGGTGGGCTGAGTGCATTGACCGCCATCAGCCTGTTGCCTGCCGGGCCTGCGAGTTCCCGCGTGTGATCTGGCAGACGCCAGGTCTGCAAAAGCAAGAGGCAGCGGCCGTTCTTGACGACAAGGCACTCAGCGCCGGGCTTCCGGCCAGCGCGGGTGCGTCAAGCGCGAGGCTCAGTAGCAGGGTCGCAACTGGGTTCGGCCTGATCTGCCCTTTTCATCTTTGCGATGGGGGGACATTGGGCCGCCGCGCCACGCCGCGCGCCCGGAAACGCGTTTCCGAACCGCGCCGGCCCTGCGACCCCAAGCCCGCTTGCGTCCAGCCTGTCCGGGGTGTTCGATAGGCGCGACCGGCAATTTCGGCCGGCCGCACCTGTGCGGAGATCCCATGAAACCGAAAATTCTGACCACCATGCCCGGCTATACCCGTGAGGCGTTCGCCTCGGACACGGTTGCCGGGGTCACTGTCGCCATGGTCGCGCTGCCGTTGAGCCTTGCGATCGCCATCGCCTCGGGGGCGGATCCGGGCACCGGGCTGATCACGGCGATCGTTGCCGGGTTCCTGATCTCGGCGCTGGGTGGCAGCCGGGTGCAGATCGGCGGGCCGACGGGCGCGTTCATCGTGGTCGTCGCGGGCGTGATTGCCACCTATGGCCACGACGGGTTGGTGCTGGCGACGTTGATGGCAGGGCTGATCCTGCTGGCGGCGGGGCTTCTGCGTGCGGGCAGCCTGGTCGAATACATCCCCGAGGCGGTGATCGACGGCTTTACCATGGGCATCGCGGTGATTATTGCCACCAGCCAGTTGACGGACCTGATGGGCCTGGCGCTGGACGAGGTCCCGGCGGAGTTCTTCGCCAAGCTGGGCGCAATCTGGGCCGGGCGTGATACGCTGAACCCGGCAGCGCTGGGCGTCGGGCTGGGCACGATGGTCTGCATCGTGCTGCTGCGCCGCGCCTTTCCGCGCTTTCCGGGGTTGATCGTAGCGGTCGCGCTGGGCTCGGCCGCGGTGGCGTTGTTCGACCTGCCGGTGGACACGATCCAGTCCCGTTTCGGTGCGCTGCCCTCGACCCTGCCGATGCCCACGCTGCCCGACATCAGCTATGCCCGCGTGATCGAGCTGCTGCCCTCGGCGATGATCATCGCGTTTCTGGCGGGGGTGGAATCGCTGCTGTCCGCGATGGTCGCCGACCGGATGATCGACGGCCGCCACCGGCCCAATGCCGAGGTGCTGGCGCAGGGCGCGGCCAATGTCGGCTCGGCGCTGTTCGCGGGCCTGCCCGCCACCGGGGCGATCGCGCGGACGGCGACGAACGTACGCGCCGGGGGCCGGACGCCGGTTGCGGGCATGATCCACGCGCTGACGGTGCTGGTGGTGATGATGGTCGCAGCGCCGCTGGCGGGGCAACTGGCGATGCCCGCGCTGGCTGGCCTGTTGATCCTGACCGCCTGGAACATGAGCGAGCCGCACAAGTGGCGGTCCCACCTGGAGCGCCGGACCTCGGACAAGGTGCTGCTGGTGCTGACGCTGTTACTGACGGTCGTGGCCGACCTGACGGTGGCGATCGGTGTCGGCGTGGCGCTGGGCCTTGCCCTGCGGCTGCGCCGCCGCGACGTGCCGCCCGCCGACTGGACCCCGCCGGAGCGTTAGGTCGCTACCATCAGGTCCGCAAGCGAGACCCAGAGCAGGTGGTCCTCGAACCGCCTGCGACTGGGCCTGAGCGCGGCGTCAGGTCAGGAAAAAGCCGCCGGCAGGGGCACCCGCCGGCGGCTTTGCGTTTCAGAAGGGGCCGGTCAGGCCCCCTTCATGCCGTCCCAGAAACTGCGGACCTTGGAAAAGAAGTCCTGGCTTTCGGGGCTGTTGTTCTTGCCCGCTGCCTCGAACTCCTTCAGCAGATCCTTCTGCTTCTGCGTCAGGTTCACCGGCGTTTCGACCGCCAGCTCGATGTACAGATCGCCGAAACCACTGCCGCGCAGCATGGGCATGCCCTTGGCGCGCAAGCGCAGTTGCTTGCCTGACTGGACGCCCGCGGGCACCTTCACCCGGCTGCGGCCGCCGTCGATGTTCGGCGCCTCAAGCTCGCCCCCCAGCGCGGCCGTGGTCATCGAGACCGGGATCCGGCAATAAAGGTTCGCGCCATCCCGTTCGAAGATCGGGTGATCCTCGACCTCGATGACGATGTACAGGTCGCCCGACGGACCGCCGCGCAGCCCGGCCTCGCCCTCGCCGGCAAGGCGGATGCGTGTGCCGGTTTCGACGCCCGGCGGGATGTTGACCGACAGCGAGCGGTCTTTTTCCACCCGGCCCGCGCCACCGCAGACCTTGCAGGGGTCCTTGATGATCTGACCCTTGCCCGCACAGGTCGGGCAGGTGCGTTCGACCGTGAAGAAGCCCTGCTGCGCGCGCACCTTGCCCATGCCAGAACAGGTCGGACAGGTGGCGGGTTCGGACCCGCCCTCGGCACCGGTGCCCGAGCAGGCGTCGCAGGACACCGAGGTAGGCACGTTCAGCGTGGTCTGCTTGCCCCGGTACGCATCCTGAAGCGAGATGCCCAGGTTGTAGCGCAGGTCAGCCCCGCGCCGCGCCCGCTGGCCGCCGCCCTGCCGGGCGCCGCCGGCGAAATTGCCGAACAGGTCGTCGAACACGTCCGAGAAGGCGCTGGCGAAGTCCGCGCCACCGGGATGGAACCCGCCACCGCCGCCGCGCGGCCCGTTCGAGCCGTTTTCGAACGCGGCATGGCCGAACCGATCGTAGGCCGCCTTCTTCTCGGCGTCCTTCAGCACGTCGTAGGCCTCGTTCACTTCCTTGAACTGGGCCTCGGCGTTCGGATTGTCGGAATTGCGGTCGGGGTGAAGTTCCTTGGCCTTCTTGCGATAGGCTTTCTTCAGTTCCTCGGCGCTTGCGCCCCGGCCAACCCCCAGGATGTCATAGTAGTCAGCCTTAGCCATTCATCTACTCCGTCAAACGGAAAACCGGCCCGCCCGACGGCGGGCCGGCGAATTCCGGCGTCAAGCTCAGGACGACTTGCGCTCGTCGCCGTCGACATCCTCGTACTCGGCGTCGACCACATCGTCGTCGTCATTGCCATCGACAGGCGACGGCTCGTCGGCTTCGGCGGTCTCGGCCTCTTCCTGCTGCGCCTTGTAGATCGCCTCGCCCAGCTTCATCGACGCTTCCATCACGTCCTGGCTGCGCGTCTTGATCTTCTCGGCGTCCTCGCCCTCAAGCGCTTCCTTGAGGTTCTTCAGCGACATCTCGATCGCCTCGACCGTGGTCGGATCGACCTTGTCGCCATGCTCCTCGACCGATTTCTCGGTGTTGTGCACAAGGCTTTCGGCCTGGTTCTTCGCCTCGACCAGGTCCTTGCGGGCCTTGTCGGCTTCGGCGTTCTCCTCGGCCTCCTTGACCATGCGGTCGATGTCGTCGTCCGACAGGCCGCCCGACGCCTGAATGGTGATCTTCTGTTCCTTGTTAGTGCCCTTGTCCTTGGCGGATACCGACACGATGCCGTTGGCGTCGATGTCGAAGGTTACCTCGATCTGGGGCACGCCGCGCGGTGCGGGCGGGATGTCTTCCAGGTTGAACTGGCCCAGCATCTTG
>JBFHFG010000317.1:0-4592 GCA_041583815.1 Halovulum sp. | reverse complement strand
TGACCAGCACCATCTCGGCCAGCGCGGGTTCGGCCTTGCAATCGTCCAGCGTGATCGGTGTCGGCATCGGTCCGATGGCCTTGATGTCCACGCATTCCCAGCGCGGATCATCTGTCTTGCTGTCGGGATGCGCCTCGGCGATGACCTCGACCACGCCGACGATGCTTTTCTCCTTCAGCGAGTGATAGAAGAAGCCGCGGTCGCCGATCTTCATCTCACGCATGTTGTTTCGCGCCTGGTAGTTGCGCACGCCGTCCCATTCCTCGCCCGCGTCGCCCTTGGCGACCTGGTCGTCCCAGCTCCAGGTGCCGGGTTCGGATTTGAACAGCCAGTAGCGCATCGGCGCATCCTCCAGTTTGCGTGCCCAGTTGCGAGCGTGGTGCAGATTGCCCACCCGGGCGGCAAGTTCAAGCCTTCGCGCCCTTTCGCCCGGACCCCAGAAGCGGTTCGGCCGCCTGGTCCAAAGGCCAGCGGGGCCGCGCCATGAGCGTCAGGTCCGAGGTCGCCCCGGCCGCCGCCTGTTCGATCCCGGCCCAGGCGATCATCGCCGCGTTGTCGGTGCACAGGTTCAGGGGGGGCGCGACAAAACGCGCACCAGCCTCTTCGGAAACGGCGCGCAGCGCACCGCCGATGGACTTGTTCGCGGCCACACCGCCCGCGACGGCGAGGACCGGGGCAGTCCCGCCGAACGCGACTAGCGCACGGCGAGTCTTTTCCGCCAGCACCTCGGCCGTTGCAGCCTGAAACCCGGCGCACAGGTCGGCGCGGTCCTGCCGGGTCAGCCCACCCTGCGCAGCCGCCAGCTTGTCGATGGCACGCCGCACGGCGGTCTTAAGCCCCGAAAAGGACATGTCGCAGCCGGGCCGGTCCAGCAGCGGACGCGGCAGGGCGAACCGCGCGGGATCACCCTGCGCTGCCTGCCGCTCGACCTCGGGGCCGCCGGGATAGCCCAGGCCCAACAGGCGCGCGGTCTTGTCGAATGCCTCGCCCGGCGCGTCATCGATAGTACCGCCCAGCCGGCGGAAATCCTGCGGTCCATGCACCGAAAGGAACTGGCAATGCCCGCCCGAGACCAGCAGCAACAGGTAGGGATAGTCCACCCCATCGGTCAGCCGCGGCGTCAGCGCATGGCCTGCCAGGTGGTTCACCCCCAGCAGCGGCACCCCCGAGGCGACCGACAGCCCCTTGGCACACATCACCCCGGCCAGAACGCCGCCGATCAGGCCCGGCCCCGCCGTTACGGCGATCAGGTCCAAGTCCTCCAACCCGATATCGGCCTGCATCAATGCCTCGGCCACGCACAGGTCCACGCGCTCGGCATGGGCGCGGGCGGCAATCTCGGGCACCACGCCGCCATAGGCCGCGTGCAGCAGCGCCTGGTCGTAGATCACCGACGACAGAATCCGCCGGTCGGCCGCGACGACGGCGGCCGCGGTCTCGTCGCAGCTGCTTTCGATGCCCAGGCAAAGCCGGGGGCCGTGGCGCGTGTCGGGCGTGGTCATCGGACGGCGGGCTCCTGCCGGGAGGGTCGTTTGCCAAGAAGTCGCGCGCCCGGTACCACCGGGGGCATGGACGCGCAACATAATGCCTTATCGGAAAGTGACAGTCCGAACCTTCTGATTCCGCGCCCCCGCGCGCAGGCCGAGGCATTCGCCGCGCGGATCGCGCAGGACATGCCCGGCCGCTGGCAGTGCATTCTGGCGCCGCTGATCGAGATCCGGTTCAGGTCCGGCCCGGTCGACGTTGGCGATGCGGATACGTTGATTTTCACCTCGGCCAACGGTGTCGCTGCCTGTGCGGCCAGTGGCGCGGTGCCGGACCTTCCCGCCATCTGCGTGGGCGAGGGCACGGCGCGCGCCGCCCGCGCGGCGGGGCTGAGTACCGAAGTCGCAGGGCCGGATGCCGCTGCGTTGATCGCCGCGCTGACCACTGGCCGGGCCGGCGCGCGGCGCTACCTGCACATCAGGGGCGCGCATGCGGCAGCTGATGTGGCCGGCGCATTGCGTGCCGCAGGGCACCAGGCCAGCGAGGTCGTACTTTACGACCAGGTGGCGCGCGCCTTGCCCGACGATGTTGCGGCGGCAGCATATGGCGGCGGTATCGCGGGGGTGACGCTGTTCTCGCCGCGCAGCGCCAGGCTTCTGGCCAATGCGCTTCCGGGGCGGGTTCTGCCACCCGCGAGCGTGCGGTTCTGCCTCAGCCCGGCGGTGGCGCGGGCGGCCGGGGCACTGGGCCCCGGCACGATCGAGATCGCGGCCGATCCGTCGGCCGATTCGATGTTGGCCCTGTTGCGGAAAACCGGGGCGCGCTGAATCGTCCGGGTCCCGCCGTTTGGGTTGTGAGCCTGTTGTTCAGCCACTAGAAATGAAGTCGAGGGGAATCCGGCCCATGGCCGGGCGACCGGCACCAAACTGTGAAGGCGGCGCGTACATGTCGAACCCATCGAACTCTGACGAGACTCCGGAAAAGAAGACAGAGGACACCGGTCCCGAAGCGGAAACCGGCCGAACCGAGGACGTTTCGGACCCCTCGGCGACGGATTCCGACGAGGTCGAACTGGCCACATCCGAGGATGAGCGCGCGGATGAGGACGACAGCGGTGCGGATGACGAGGCCACCGTCGAACCGGAAGAGGACGACGACGACACGCCGCGCGCCGATGTGACGGCCGCGCTGGCAACCGCCCCGCTGGTGCGCGCCGGTGCCGACTCGGACGCAGACGTTCCCGAAATCACCGCGATCGGGGATGACACCCACGACCTGCACGAGGACGACGAAGAGGAACATTCGCGTTCATTCGCGGCGAAGGTCCTGACCGGCCTGCTCCTGCTGCTGGTGGGCGGCGGGCTGGCGCTGTGGGCCGCGCCGCGTATCGCACCGCACCTGCCCTCGGCGCTGGATCCGGTGAAGCGGCACCTGCTGCCCGGAGAATCTCTGAGCCAGACCCGCATCGCCGCGCTGGAGGCGAAGCTGACCGACCGCATCGACGGCATCGTGCCCGGCATTCGCGCCGAACAGGCCGAGGCCCTTGCCGCCGGGGCCGTGGCCGAGGCCGAGGACCGCCTGTCCACGCGGGTTGACGAGATCGCGGCCGAGGTCACCGCAATGGGCGACCGGCTGGAAGCCGTCGACAGCGCCAGCGTCGAAGGTCGCCTGGCGCAGATGGAGACCCGGCTCGAGGGGCTGTCCGCCGAGCTGTCCGGCCTCAGCGCGCTTCAGACCGAGGGCCTGAGCGACGAGCAACTGGCCGAGCTGAACCAGTTCCAGGCCGCTGTCGAAGGGCTGCGCGCCGAGGTTGGCACGCTGGCCGACCAGCAGGGCGCGCTGGCCCAGCGAATCGACGATGTCGAGGTCGCGGTCCAACGCCGCCTGGACGAGGCCGATGCCGAAATTTCGGCGGCCCAGACCGAGGCCAAGCAGGTGCAATCGCTGTCCTCGGCACGCGCCGCGCTGGCCACGATCGATGCCGCGCTGGCCTCGGGCGAGCCCTATCAGCGCGCCCTGGAAGAGGTTCGGGCCAACACCGACACGGCGATCCCCGAAGGGCTGGCCGCTTCCGCCGAAACCGGGGTGACGACGCTGGGCGCGCTGCGCAGCGGGTTCTCGGATGCGGCGCACCAGGCGATCCGCGCCGCCATTCGCGAAGGGCGTGACGACGGCGGCGTCGGGGGGCGGGTCGCCGCCTTCCTGGAAGCACAGGTCGCCAGCCGCTCGCTGACCCCGCAGGAAGGCGACAGTGCAGATGCGATCCTCAGCCGCGCCGAAGACGCGCTGCGCCAGGACAACTTGTCCAAGGCGCTTGAGGAACTTGCAGCACTGCCCGATGCCGCCCGCCAGGCTATGGGCGGCTGGATCGACCGGGCCCAGGCGCGGGTTGCCGCCCACGGCGGCTTTGCCGAGCTCAATGCCGCGCTGTCGGCGCAGAACTGATCTGAAAGGACCCACGCCCGATGCTCTGGTCACTCATCAAGATCCTGCTGTTCATCTGCGTCGCCGCGGCCCTGGCCTATGGCGCAGGCATGCTGATGGAAGCCCCCGGCGAGGTGCGCATCGCCTTCGTCGGACGCGAGTTCACGCTGTCTCCGCTGGGGTTCGTTCTGGCGTTGCTACTGCTTCTGGTCGCAGCGTGGATGATCCTGAAGATCGTCGGCTTCCTGATCGCCATCCTGCGGTTTCTGACCGGGGACCAGACCGCAATCACCCGTTATTTCGACCGCAACCGCGAGCGTCGTGGTTTTGACGCGCTGTCGCAGGCGCTGATCGCACTTGCCGCCGGCGAGGGGCGCAAGGCGCAAGCCAAGGCGCAGCAGGCCGAGCGGTTGCTGAACCGTCCGCAGCTGACACGGCTGCTGAACGCCCAGGCTGCCGAGGTCAACGGCAACACCGACCGCGCGCTGGCATACTACAAAGACATGCTGACCGACGAGCAGACCAAATTCGTCGGGGTCCAGGGTCTGCTGCGCCAGAAGCTTGCCAACGGCGAGACCGACACCGCGCTGAAACTGGCCGAGAAGGCGTTCGCGCTGCAGCCCCGGCACGAGGGCACGCTGGACACGTTGTTCGGCTTGCAGGCGCAGGCCCGCGACTGGGGC
>JBFHFG010000316.1:0-4606 GCA_041583815.1 Halovulum sp. | reverse complement strand
CTGATCCGGGTTCAACTCCAGCGCCTTGCGGAAGTCAGCCTCGGCCTTGTCCCATTCGTCGGTGCGTTCGAAGCAGATGCCGCGCACGTAGAACAGGCGCCAATGGCGTTGGGACGGCTCTTCGATCAGCGCCACCGCACGGCTGTATGCCTCTGCGGCGCGGGCGAATTCCTCGTTGTTGCGCAGCGTGTCACCCAGCGCGTTGTGGACCGAGATGACCTCGGGCCGTTCGCGCGACAGCTTGGACAGAACTTCGACAGCTTCGTCGTCGCGACCAGCACCATCCAGCGCCGAGGCGCGGCCGATCTCGGCCGGGATGTACCAGGGCGAGCCGGGCGCGATTTCCTCGTAGGTGGCGATGGCCAAGTCGTACTGCCCCTGCTCGGCCAGGATGTCGGCGATGAGCGCGGTCATCTGGTCGTAGGACGGGCGAATATGCGTCGCGAGCCGCCCGTAGAACAGCGACAGGCGCAGCGCGTCCTCGCGCAGCAGCGCGTCGGCCAGCACGGCATAGGCTGCCGCGGCGCCGTCTGCCGGACGGGAGATCAGGTCAAACTCTATCGCATCGCCCGCCATCAGGCGTTCACGCATACGCTCCAGCTGCACATCGGCGCCGCCATTGCCCAGCAGTCCGTCGATCAGTTCCAGCGCATCGCCGCCCCGCTCGATCTGGCTGAGGCTGACAAGATGGGTTGCGATCGCCAGCCGATCCACGTGCAGCGGACCATCTTCGTCACCGTCGAGGATTCGCGCAGCAGTTTCGAAATCCCCCGCGAAGGCGTGGGCATAGGCCAGATGGACCTTGCCGTATATCTCGACCGCCGTGTTGCCGGTCATGCCTTCGAATACCTCGACGCCGCCGGCGAAATCGCCCTGACCGATGTGGGCCCAGCCCTCGACCAGCTGCGCGAACATCGGGTTCAACTGCTGGTCCTTGTCCTCGGCCAGCCGCAGCGCACCATCGTAATCCTCGTCGCGCAGCGCCTCGGCCAGCAGCGTCAGCGAGACGAGTTGGTTGCCGCCCTCGAGCGGTTGCAGGCGGCGAGCCATGTCCAGGCCGCGGTTAAGGCGGCCTGCGATCACGTTCACCACCATCGACGCGTGCAGCAGCGCCGGGTCTTCGGACGCGACGCGGATGGCGTCGTCATAGTACCGCGACGCAGGCAGGTAATCGTTGCGCAGGTCGGCCTGGCTGCCGGCCAGATAGGGACCGGCCAGCCCCTGTGCGCCGGCCGCCGTGGCGGTCGTCATAACCGCCAGCGCCAACGCCGAGGCCTGTAGTCCGGTCCAAAGGCGGGATGTCATCCTCACTCCTCCGCTGAAAGCTCGGGCCGACTTTAGGCCCGACCCACGGCCTTGGCAAACGCGCAGGCTGACAATTGGCCGGTCCGGCGTTCACATATTGGGATAGTTCGGCCCATCCCCGCCCTGCGGCGTGCACCAGACGATGTTCTGGCTGGGATCCTTGATGTCGCAGGTCTTGCAGTGGACGCAGTTCTGCGCGTTGATCTGGAAGCGTGGCGGCTGGCCTTCTTCCTCGACGATTTCATAAACACCAGCCGGGCAGTAGCGCTGTGCCGGTTCGGCGTATTTCGGCAGGTTGACCTGCACTGGAATGGCGGGATCCTTCAGCTTCAGATGGCTCGGCTGGTCCTCGGCATGGTTCGTGCCCGAGAAACTGACGTTGGTCAGGCGGTCGAAGGTCAGCTTGCCGTCCGGCTTGGGATAGTCGATCGGTTCGAACTTCGAAGCCTCGCCGGTCGCCTGCGCGTCGGTTTTCTTGTGCGTCTGTGTGCCCAGCGGGTTCCAGCCGGTCAGGCTGCTGACCCACATGTCAAACCCGCCCAGCGTCAGCGAGGACCATAGCCCCCGGTTCGACCACAGCGGCTTTACGTTGCGCACCGGCTTCAGGTCCTTGGCAATGGGTCCGGACTTCACCGACGCATCGTAGTCGGACAGCTCGTCGCCCTCGCGGCCCGCCTTGATCGCGGCTTGGGCTGCCTCCGCCGCCGCCATGCCCGACAGCATAGCATTGTGGTTGCCCTTGATGCGCGGCACGTTGACCATGCCCGCCGCGCACCCCAGCAGCGCGCCACCCGGGAAGGCCAGCTTCGGCATCGACTGCCAGCCGCCCTCGGTGATCGCGCGGGCGCCATAGGCGACGCGCTTGGCACCCTTCAGCAGTTCGCGGATCTCGGGATGGGTCTTGAAGCGCTGAAATTCGGCGTACGGGTAAAGGTACGGATTCTCGTAGTTCAGGTGCACGACGAAGCCCAGGAAGACCTGGTTGTTCTCGGCGTGGTAGATGAACGACCCGCCACCCGCGTTCTTGCCCAGCGGCCAGCCCATCGTATGCACGACGCGGCCCTCGTGGTGCTTCTCGGGGGCGATCTCCCAGATTTCCTTCATGCCGAGGCCGTATTTCTGCGGCTCGACACCCTCGTCCAGCTTGTAGCGGGCAATCGCCTGCTTGCTCAGCGAGCCGCGCACGCCTTCCGCAAGGAAGACATATTTGCCGCGCAGAACCATGCCAGGCTCATATCCGGCGCCCTTGGTGCCATCTTTCTCGATCCCGAACTCGCCAGCCACGACGCCGGCCAGCCGGTCGCCTTCGTAGACCAGCTCGGAGCACGCCATGCCCGGGAATATCTCGACACCCAGCGCCTCGGCCTGCTCAGCCATCCAGCGGCAGACATTGCCCATCGAAACGATATAGTTGCCGTGGTTCGACATCAGCTTCGGCATCGGCCAGTTGGGGATGCGGATCTTCCCGCCCTCGCCCATCAGCAGGAAGCGGTCATCCTTGACCGGCACGTTCAACGGCGCGCCTTTCTCCTTCCAGTCGGGGATCAGCGCATTCAGACCTGACGGATCCAGCACCGCGCCCGACAGGATATGCGCACCAACTTCGGAGCCCTTCTCAAGCACCACGACGTTCAGGTCGCAATCCAGCTGTTTCAGGCGGATCGCCGCGCTCAGCCCCGCGGGGCCGGCGCCCACAATGACCACGTCGCAGTCCATGCTCTCGCGCTCGATCTCGCTCATCCTGCCCTCCTGTTCGACCGACTGACACGTAAACGCGGCCCGCCGCGCGGGTCAATGCGGATGCAGCGTCACACGGCCATTGGTTCCGCCTATCCGTCCGGGGCGCTTGAACTCGTCCCGAACCGCTCCTATCGTGCTGCGCTGACGGGCCGCCCGGCGACGGGCGGTCCTTTTTGAATGCCATGGCCCCGACATTTGAGGAGGTTCCGAAGTGGAAAAGATACCGCTGACCAAAAAGGGGTTTGCCAAGCTCGACGCAGAGCTGAAGCAGCTGAAATCCCAGGCACGGCCGAACGTCATCCGCGCCATCGCCGAAGCACGTGAGCATGGCGACCTGTCGGAGAATGCCGAGTACCACGCCGCGCGCGAACAGCAGAGCCATATCGAAGGCCGCATCGCCGAGCTTGAGGGAATCATCGGCCGCGCCGACGTGATCGACGTCACCCGCATGTCCGGTGCGATCAAGTTTGGCGCGACGGTCAAACTGGTCGACGAGGATACCGAGCAGGAAAAGACCTACCAGATCGTCGGCGAGGCCGAAGCCGACATCGAGAACGGCCTGCTGAACATCAAGTCGCCGCTGGCCCGCGCCCTGATCGGCAAGGAAGCCGGCGACAGCGTCGAGGTGAAAACCCCCGGCGGGGTCAAGGACTACGAGATCCTCGACGTCAGCTACATCTGACCAGAAAACCGGAAAGCGGAGGCCGGCAGCAATGATGCCAGGTCCAGGCACCCAAGAGGACAAGCGTGCGGAAAGTGGCCGCAAGGCAGCGCTGGTGGCCAGCGTCGTCTGGGCCGGCTGCGTTCTGGCCTACGCGATCGGATACCTTGGAAGCGGCACCCCGGGCGGCATGTCGCTGTTCCTGTCGCTTGCCGGACTGGGCGCAGCCCTGGTTCTGCCGGTGGCGGTGTTCTGGGCGCTCGCCCTGCTATACGCGGGAATGCTGGCGGCGCAGGCGGGTGCCACGCCCGACAGTGCGGAACAGGCCCGCGCCATCGACGCCCTGGGCAAACGCATCGACGGGCTTGAGCGGCGACTGAAAACCACCGACGCCGCATTGCGCCGGGTGGAACAGGCGCTGGCCGAGCGGCCGATCATCACGCCACCGCCTGCGCAGGGTCCTGCCATGCAAGCTGCGCCGGTGGCCTACGCCGTTGCGGCCCCCGAACCCGCCCCTGCACCAGACCTCGCCCCGGAGCCGGTTTCGCCCCCTGCCCCCGTGGCAGTCGAAACCGACCAACCTGACTTGCCGTTGGAAGGTGGTAGCGACCACCACACGATGCTGTCGCTGGACGACGCGGTTAGGGCGTTGAACTTTCCGCGCGATGCTGACGACCGCGAAGGGTTTTCGGTCCTCGCCCGCGCGATGGGAGAGCCCGAACTGGCGCGCCTGCTGCGCTCGTCCGAGGATACGCTGACGCTGCTGGCGCAGAACGGCCTTTACATGGACGACCTGATGCCCGCCCCCGCGACAGCGGCCGACTGGCGACAGTTCGCCAAGGGCGGCGCGGCGCGCGCAGCGCTGATGCCGCTTAACGGGATCACCGACCAGCGCGCACT
>JBFHFG010000315.1:0-4614 GCA_041583815.1 Halovulum sp. | reverse complement strand
TCGGCGACGGCCGGGTCGCCCTCGGGCCCGGGTCGCAGAAGCCGAGTGACGGACCGCCGAAATTCGGGCGTCGGCACATGCGCCACGCCCCGTGCCGCCAGCATTCCCTGCCCGGCGGCGAAAGCGTCCTGCATGAAGGTTGAGGCTGTCTTGTGCACCCCCAGGTGCAGTGCGATCTTCATGGCCGGTTCCCGAAAGCGCGTATTTCCCGCGTCCTACGCCAGTTCGCGCACGCTGACCAGCCGCACCCTTGGCAGCCGCGCCAGTTGGGCCAGGTCCTCGGCATAGTCAGCCTGCAACGCGGCGGCGCGCCGTTCGTCCCAAAGGGTGAAAGCCGGAAATTCTTCACCGCGCGGAAAGCGTTCGCGGATCGCGGGCTCGGCGGCGCGCGCGGCGGTCGGACCCTGTTCTGCGCGCACCCGTAAAAGCTCTTCGATGGCGCGGGCGGACAGGCCTTCTCGCCGGAACCTGGCGCGAACACGGACCTTCGCGGCCTCGGGTTGGCCGGTCAACTGGTTCACCGCACGCGCGGGCGCCGCGATCAGCGCATCGAAATCCCAGACCGTCACCGTGGCCCGCGGGAACGCCTCCGCCAGTGCCGCCACCAACGGCGTCCAGCGGGGGCGATTCTCCCACCAGCGCGCCGCGACACTTTCGGGCGTCTGGCGCCGGGCCGAGCCGATACGCACCGCCTCGGCCATCAACGAGGACGAGAACCTGTCCTGCGCGCGCACCCCCAGGAACAGCTCGACCGGCCGTTCGCCCAGCAGGTCCGCGAATGTCGACATGCGCCGCCCTGCACTGGGATAGAGCGCGCAGGTTCGCAGCACCTCGGTGATGCCGCCGATCATGTTCTCGTCCGAGATCACCATCCGCTTCAGCCCCGGTGTCCGAGCCTCGGCCTGCAACCACCGCCGCGCCGCGAAGCCAGACCAGACACGCCCGGCCCGGCCCGACTTGCGGTCCAGTATCGGCCGGGTGACGCGTGCCCGGATCAGGTCGCGGTCCAGCAGGCGAACCCCGTCCGCGCTGTGCGCCTCGGCATTGGCCTGCATCACCTGGTACAGCCAGGTCGATCCGGTCTTCTGGGCGCCGAGGTGCACCGCCACCGTGGGCAGCGCATCAGTTGCCATAGGCCACCGACGGTAGCCAGGTCACCAGCGACGGGAACCGGAACACGATCGACAGGCCGATCAACTGCAGGACCACGAACGGGATGATGCCCCGGTAGATATGCGCCAGGCTCACCTGTGGTGGGCAAACGCCCTTCAGGTAGAACAGCGCGAATCCGACCGGAGGTGTCAGGAACGATGTCTGCAGCGTCACCGCCACCAGGATTGCGAACCACACCACCGACGGGTTGCGGACCACGTCGTAGTCGTTGATCTCGAGTCCCAGGTTCAGAATGATCGGCAGCATCAACGGCATGACGATCAGCGTGATCTCGATCCAGTCCAGCAGGAATCCCAGCAGGAAGATGATGAACAGGATAAAGATAACGACCATGTAGGGCTCGGTGAACGCCGATGTCACCAGCGCCTCGACGATCTCGTCCCCGCCATAGCGGCGCAGAATGAAGGCGAAGAAGTTTGCCGCCAGGAAGATCCCGACGATGTAGCCTCAGGTGTTCAGGGTCGAGCGGGATACTTCTTTAAGCACGGTGAAGTTCAGCCTACCGTTCAGCCCTGCCAGGATCGTCGCGCCCAGCGCGCCCAGGCCCGACGCCTCGGTCGGGGTGGCAAGGCCGACAAAAATCGAGCCGAGCACCAACAGGATCAGGAACATCGGCGGCACGACGGACAAAATCACCTCGCGCACGACTGGCCAGCCGACATGCTCGTGCTTCTCGGGCAGCGGCATCGCCTGCGGATTCAGAAGGCCGTAGACCACGATAAACACGATATAGAGCGCGCCCAGCAGCAGGCCGGGGAACAGTGCGCCCATGAACAGGTCGCCCAGGCTGATCGCAAGCTGGTCCGACATGATCACAAGCATGATCGACGGCGGGATCAGGATGCCCAGCGTTCCGGCGCTGGCAATCGTGCCGGTGGCGATCGACTTGTAGTAGTTCTGTTGCAGCATCTGCGGCAGCGCCATCACGCCCAGCAGCGTGACGCTGGCGCCAATGACCCCGGTCGAGGCCGCAAGGATGATGCCGATCAGCAGCACGGACAGCGCCAGCCCCCCGCGCAGCGCGCCGAACAGGCGCTGCATCGAATGCATCATCCGTTGCGCCACGCCAGACTGGTCCAGCATCAGGCCCATGAAGATGAACATCGGCAATGCCACCAGGACCGGGTTCTTGATGATCGAGCCGAACAGACGCCCGCCAAGCGTCCCCAGCCGGCGATAGTCGATACCGGTACGGTCGAACTCGATGATATCGCGGAAGGCCTGCCGGTTCGGGTCCAGCAGGACCTCGGCCACCAGCGTGAAGATCAGTGCCACGCCGACCAGCGCGAAGGCCACCGGCACACCACGAAACAGCAACACGATGAAGGTCAGGAACATCGCCGCGACGGCAAGTTCGTTCAGGGTCAGGTACTGCCCCAGGAATTCCAGGATCTGCATGTGTCAGGCGTCCTCGGAGGTCTTGCGGCGCAGCACCCAGGCCAGCGCGATCAGGGCGACGGTCACCACCGCGGCGGCGCCGACAGTATAGGCGAACACGGGTTCATTGGGGATCTGGCGCGGGTTCAGGTCCTCGGGGCCGGTCAGGAACACCCACCAGTAAAGCGCGTAGTACAGCGCCAGGTTCACCAGGAACATGGTCGAGGGAAAGGCGAACAGCAGCTGCTTCCACAGCGCCGGATGCGTCAGCTTGCCCAGGAACCGAACATAGGCCGCCCAGATCGCGATGCCGATGAAAAGGAATGTCAGGTTGGTGAAGGTCTTCAGCAGATAGAGGCGATGCAGCCCGTTCGGGCTGTCCGATCCCTCGCGCGCCTGGATCGAGGCGATGGCATAATGCAGCGTCAGGTCCCAGGCCAGGATGATGAATGGCAGGATCAGCCAGACGAGGCCGAAGATCTCGATCCGCAATTGCCGCTTCTTGCTGTAGTTCGCGAAGAAGATGTCCACACGGACATGGCTGTTGGTGGTCACCGCATAACCGATGCCGATCATCATGACGGCGCCGTAAAGCCACCATTGCAGGTCGTCCATCCACGCCTGGTTCATGCCCATCTGGCGCAACACCACCTGCGCCACGATCACAAGGATCAGCACAGGGAAGATCCAGGCGAAAAGGTTGCCGGTGACGACAACGAACCGGTCACCGGTATTGTGCTCGGCGCGGCCCACCTGGCCGGGATCCGAGATCGAGATCAACTCTTCGGGTTTTTCCATCAAGTCCGTCCGCAAAAGGGGAACCCCGGCCGCGATCCGGCCGGGGTCTTTCGTTTCTCCGGTTCAGATTACCGCGGACGCGGCAGGTAGATGTTGTTGAACCAGGTCTTGTAGCCTTCGCGGAACTCCTCCAGGTCGGCCCAGACCTCGGCGAAATACTCGTCTTCGGCGGCCAGTTCCTGCGCGACCTCAAGCCAGGCAGCCTCGAAGGCGTCCAGGAACTCCTGGTCCCACTGCTTGATGTTCACGCCATGCTTCTCGACGTTCTCGACCATCGCGGGGAAGTTCTTTGCCTCGCCTTCCGCGAAGTTGTCGGCCAGGTTGGCCATGCAGGCGATCTCGATCTGCTTCTGCGACCGCTCGTCCAGGCTTTCCCAGCGGTCCTTGTTGATCAACAACTCGAACATCGTCGCGGGCTGGTGCCAGCCGGGGAAGTAGTTGTACTTCGCGATGTTGTAGAAACCCAGGTTGGCATCCACGATCGGCATCGAGAACTCGGACGCGTCGATCGCGCCACGTTCCAGCGCAGGGAAGATGTCGCCGCCCGCCAGAAGCGAGGTCGATACGCCAAGTTTCTGCATCACCTCGGCGCCAAGGCCGAAGAAACGCATGTTCAGGCCCTTCAGGTCGTCGAGCGAGGTGATCTCCTGCTTGAACCAGCCCGAGGTTTCCGGCGCGTACATGCCGCACAGCAGCACCTTCACGTTATAGCCGTTCTCGTCATACAGCCGCTGGAACAGCGTCATGCCGTCGTCGTACAGCATCCACGCCAGCATCTCGCCCGGCTCGGGTCCGAACGGCACGGCGGCAAACAGCCCCGCGGCCGGCATCTTGCCCTGCCAGTAGCCCGAGGTCGAATAGGCCGCATCGACCGAACCGTTGGACACCGCGTCCAGCATCTCCAGCGCCGGGACCAGTTCGCCCGGATTGAAATGCTCGAACTCGACGCTTTCCGAGATACCGTTGACCTTCTCTACGAACGCCACGCTTGCGGTGCCCAGGATCGGCAGGTTCGCCGAGTAACCCGAGGTCATCTCGAACAGTTCCTGCGCCTGAACCGGCAGCGCCATCGCGCCTGCCAGTAGCGTACCGGTCACCATCCTCTTGTACATGCGGTTTTCCTTCCCTGTTGGTTCGACAACTTCACGTGTCAGGCAAACCGTAACCAATGCGCCGCCATCTGCCCAACACCAATCCGGGTGACGCAGCGATAAATCTGTCGTTACGCCCTGATTTCTCCCATTATCGGAAACAATGGCGCTTGCG
>JBFHFG010000314.1:0-4626 GCA_041583815.1 Halovulum sp. | reverse complement strand
CGCCGCCTCGCCGGCCGCGACGGTGACGTCACGGTCCCTGCGCATCGCCTCGAGCGAGACTTCCTGCATGATCTTCTGCTGCTCGGGCGTCAGCTTGTCCCAGGACTGCTTGCTGACGCAGAGGCACTCGGGGATGATCAGGTGCTCGGACATCGAGTAGTACTTCGCCACCTCGAAGTGGTTGGTCGACTCGTAGGACGGCGGGTTGTTCTCGGCCCCGTCGACCACGCCGGTCTTCAGCGACTGGTAGACCTCGGCAAAGGCCATCGGCGTGGCGTTGCCGCCCATCGCGTCGATCATGCCGACGAACAGGTCGTTGTTCATCACGCGGACCTTCATGCCGGCCACGTCATCGGGCGAGGCGATCGGCTTCTCGTTGTTGTAGAACGACCGCGCGCCCGCGTCGTACCAAGCCAGGGCGACGATGCCCTTCTTTTCCATGCCTTCGCCGATCAGGTCGCCGACTTCGCCATCCATCAGCGTGTGCATCTGGTCGATGCTCTTGAAGATGAACGGCAGCAGGACGACGTTCGCCTCGGGCACGGCCTGGCCCATCGGGCCAAGGTTGAACACGCCGAAGTCGATCGCGCCGAGGCGCAGCTGCTCGATCGCGTCGGGCTGCGAACCGAGCACGCCCGAATGGTAGACCTTGCCGGTCACTTCACCGCCGGTCGCTTCCTCGACGTCGGTGACGAATTTCTCCATCCCGTGCGACACCGGGTAATCTTCGACATGGATGTTCCAGCCGCGCCAGTTCTCGGCCCCCATCACGGGGGCGGCGAATGCAAGCGCTGCTACGGCAACAGCCGACGATAGGCGTACGATTTTGTGATTGATCATGAGTCCCTCCCTTCGGTGGCATCATTTGTTATTCATTATAAATAACAAATCAAGACAAATGTGGATATGCCACGTTGGAACCGGCATCCGCGCCGGACTGCCGACTTTGTAGAGAATCGCGAAAGCGCCCTTCCGGCGCCTTGTCTTTCAGGGATGCCGGGGGGTTAGCGCAGGTACTGCGGCCGGAAACGGAACCGTCTGCGCTGATCGGGCGATACGTGGCGGTTCAGACGCCGTGCGGCCATTCCGAAACAGGTAATCAGGATCAGGGTCGCCAGCACGAAATAGCCTGCCGCGATGGGATAGGCGACGAACGGGTTGAAGGTCTTCTCGGCGAAATAGTTGGCGTAATAAAGCGCGTCGCCCTCTTGCCGCCATGTCGGGAAGGACGAGAAGAAGACCAGCGCGGTGGCGTGGAACAGGAAGATCGCCTCGTTGGTATAGGCGGGCCATGCCAGGCGCAGCATGGTCGGCCAGACAACGCGGCGGAACCTCTGGCCCGGCGACATGCCAATGGCCATCGCCGCCTCGATGTCACCGCGGGGCACCGCCCGCAACGCGCCGTTGAATATCTCGGCGGTATAGGCAGACGTATTCAGGAACAGCACGATCAGCGCCCCGGCCCAAGCTTTCGTAAGCCACGATGTCTGCGCGCCGATCACCATGACCCCGAGGTCGATCTCGAACCCGACGCGGGGGATCTGTACGAACAGCTCGTAGGCAAAGAAGAACTGGATGAACAGCGGCGTGCCACGGAACAGGTAGATGAATGCGGATGCAGGACGGCGGAGAAGGCCGCGCTGGCTGTTCCGGGCCAGTGCCAACCCTGTCGCGAGGAAAAAGCCCAGGACCAGCGCAAGCAACGCGAAATAGAGGTTCCAGATCAGCCCCGAGCCGATCAGGGCGACCTGCTGACAAAGAGTGATCTCGCCGGATGGCAGCAGCCGTTCGCCCAGCCCGACTGCCCGCAGCGCATATGCGGAGATCGCCTCGCCACAGGTCATGTGCCGACCGCCTTCTGCCCGCGCGACAGGCGGGCCATCAGCCGTTCATAGCCGACTTGGCTGATCCAGGTCAGCAGCAGGTAGAACACCATCAGCCCTCCGAAGTACCACGCCCGCCAGTCTGGATGGGGATAGGCATAGATCTGCGTCTTGGCCCCGCCCAGTTCTCGGGCCCAGTAGACCACGTCCTCGACCCCGAGAAGGAACAGCAGCGGGGTTGCCTTGACCAGGATCTGCCAGAGGTTCGACAGGCCGGGCAGGGCATAGATCCACATTTGCGGAAGATGCACGCGGCGCAGGATCTGACCGGGAGACATGCCGATGGCCTGAGCTGCCTCGATCTGGCCCTTGGGCACCGCCTTCAGCGCACCGTCCAGCACATTCGCGGCGAACGCCCCGAACACCAGCGCATAAGCTGTCAGCGCCAGCAGGAAGCCGTATGTGTCATGAACCCAGGGCGCGGCGCTTGAAACCGGCAGTTTCGCGGCGGCACACACCACGAAATCGTTGCCGCGACGGATCGGTTCGGTCACGTCCGGACACAGGACCTTGTGACGAGTCCATTCCAGCGCCTGATCCAGTGCGATCGGCACGAACAGGAAGAAGATGATGTCCGGAACGCCCCGGACCATCGAGGTATAGACCCCGGCCACCCACCGGACCGGCGCAATTCTCGAACGCCGTCCCAGCGCCGCGCCAAGACCCATCGCCAGCGCCGCGGGTGCGGCAAGTGCCAGAAGGGCCAGCACCACGAGGAAGCTGAAATAGAACGCAAGATGCTTGCCCGTCGTGAGATAGCACGAAAGCCACGGAAAACCGTCAAGCGTAGAGGGGTCTGAGCAGTAAGCGAACATCGCGGGATCCGGGGGCGCGCGGCGGCGCCCCCGGAAAACCTCAGAACAGCTGTGCGTCGTCGCCGAACCATTTCTGGATCATGGCGTTCAACGTGCCGTCGGCCTTCAGTTCGGAAATGGCAGCGTCCAGCTTTTCCTTCAGCTCGCCATCGCTTTCACGGACACCGACGCCGATCCCGTCGCCCAGGATCACGTCGCCGCCGATGAACTCGATCTCGCCGCCCGATTGTTCGACGATGGGAACCAGAAACGCCTTGTCGGCGATGACCGCGTCGACTTCGCCGTTGCGGACAGCCGCGACGGTTTCGTCCGGGTTGGCGAACTCGACTAGCGTCGCGCCCGAAGACGCGACATGAGCGGCCTGAATCGTGTTGGTCTGCGCGGCAACGACGCCGTCCTTCACGTCATCGCCAGCACCGGCCAGTGCGGCATAGGCCGACGGGTCGGGTGGGAAATATGCCTGGGTGAAGTCGATGACCTCGTCCCGCTCGTCGGTGATCGACATGCCCGCGATGATCACGTCGTAGTTGCCCGACACGAGGTTGGGGATGATCGAATCCCACTCGTTGGTGACCCAGGTGCAGTCCAATCCGGTCATCTCGCACAACTTGTCGCCGAGCTCGCGCTCGAAGCCGTCGACTTCTCCGTTGTCGTTCACGAAGTTGTACGGAGGGTAGGCGCCCTCGGTGCCCAGGCGAATGGTCTGGGCCATGGCGGGAACAGCCAGTGCAGCTGCCAGGGCGGTCGCGGTGAGCGTAGTCAGAAGGGGTTTCATGTGATCCTCATCTGTTGTCGTAGGTTTTACAGAACACTCGAAAGGAAGGCCTTGCAGCGTTCCGATCTGGGCGAGCCGAACAGGTCCTTTGGGGGACCTTCTTCCTCGATGCGGCCTTCATGGAAGAACATCGCATGGTTCGAAACCTCTCGCGCGAAGCCCATCTCGTGGGTCACGACGATCATGGTGCGGCCCTCGTCGGCCAGGCCGCGCATGACGCGAAGCACCTCGCCCACCAGTTCCGGATCCAGTGCCGAGGTCGGTTCGTCGAACAGAAGAACCTCGGGCCGCATGGCAAGGGCGCGCGCAATGGCGACGCGTTGCTGCTGGCCGCCGGACAGCTGCGCGGGATAGGCGGCGTGCTTCTCGGCGATGCCGACCTTGGACAGCAGGCTCATCGCCTCGTCGCGGACCTCGTTCTTCGGGCGTTTCTGCACAAGAACCGGTCCCTCCATGACATTCTGCAGGACGGTCATGTGGCCCCACAGGTTGAAGGTCTGGAAAACCATGCCCAGCCGCGCGCGCAATTGTTGGACCTGCGCACGGTCCACGCCCTCCAACTGCCCGGAAGCATTGCGGGGCACCCGGATCTCCTCGCCCTTCAGGATGATGCGGCCCCGGTCGGGCGTTTCCAGCAGGTTGATGCATCGCAGGAAGGTCGACTTTCCCGAGCCCGAGGCTCCGATGATCGAGATCACGTCGCCTTCCCGTGCTTCAAGGGACACGCCCCTCAAAACCTCGAGGTCGCCAAACCTCTTGTGAATATCTTCGACCACCAGCGCGGCCTGCCCGTTGTGCATCGTTGCTCCGTTTCGTTTCGCCGACGCACTACACCGATATGCCGCGCGGCTGGCAATAGCCTTGCCGGTGAACCTGATTGACCGGACGTAGCGTCATGTTCCTGTCGGGCGAGAATATCGTGCGCCCGAGTGGGCCGAAACCGCCCCGCGCGACCTTCGGCGCGAATATGATGACGCGAAAATGTGCGAAAATCTTCGAAATAGTGGCGTGCTCTTTCGATATATGCGAATGCGTCGGTAAGCGGCCATTTGCGATTCGATGGGTATCGGGCGGGTTGTTAATGGTCGAGCGAATACAAATCTGCCTTTCGGCTGTTTCCGGAAGCGAAGCGAAACGAACATGCGCGGGGCGG